>DATIUK010000121.1:0-4981 GCA_035466885.1 Casimicrobiaceae bacterium | reverse complement strand
AGTGCTCGGCGACGCCCAGCGCCAGCGCGATCAGCTCCTTGGTCTTCTTGTCGAGCGCGCCGTCCTTGAGCGCGCCCTGGGCCATGGCGCCGAAGCCCCGGGTGACGTCGGGTATGGCCGCGCGCAGCTTGGCGAGCGAGGCGGACGTGGCGCGCGTGATGTCGCGATACTGCTTGGTCGGGGTGGTCATGCAAGGCTCCGGAAAGGGTCGAGCGGTCCCGGGCTGGGACCCGTCGCGCGGAGTCTACCGAAGCCGGTGACCGCGCAACAGGACCGGGGTCACACAACGCCGGCGGGGCGTTCTCCGCCGCGAGGCCGCTGCAGCACGTCGATGCGCATCGGCTGCCCGAAGCTCGCGCCGTCCGCGGTCGCGTGCCGCGCGAAGCGGTCGCGGACCGCCTCCAGTTGCGCTGCCGTCAGCCGGTGCTCGGTATGGGTGACGCCGATCATCCGGCGCTCGAAGTCTGCGAAGTCGGCGAAGCGGCGATTCGCCGTGTGGAAACTCTGCGCGACCAGGGCGAAGCGGCCGCCCGCGACCGCCCGCTGCAGCGCCGCGAACGCGGCTTCGCGCACGGCCTTCTCGTCGTGGAAGATCGCCATCAGGGCATTGAACTCGCCGGCGTAGACCGGCTCGGAGAACGCGGCGAACCCGCCGGGCACGAGCACGCGCGCGATCTCCGCCAGCGCCGCGTCCATCGCCGGGATGGGCACGTGGTGCAGCGACTTCGCCATCAGGACGACGTCGCAGCACGCGTCGGGCAGCGGGATCGCGTCGGCGCTGCCGTAGCCGAAGACGACGTTCGGCGGCGCGTCGCCGGCGAGGTTCTTCGCGTGCTGGATCCGGTCGACCTCGAGCGCCGTGATCCGTGCGTCGGGGTACCGGGTCGCGATCGCGCGCGTGAGTTCGGCGCGGCCGCAGCCCAGCTCGACGATGCGCGCCGAGGCGAGCGGAACGAACTCGGCGAAGACGTCGATGTCGCGGGCCGGACGGCCGCGATCGGGACTGGAGATCTGCATGGCGGGAATGGAACCGAGGTGGCGGGCGGCGCCGACGCCGGCGCGGGCATTCCGGATTGTGCGTGCCGGCGGCGGCGGCGGCAACTCAACTGAACCCGGCGGACCCCGCGGCGACGCGCCGTCCGCGCAGCGCTTGTCCTGGAGTCGTTCCAGGGATTAGCATCAACGGTTTGTCGAATCCTCCGTGGAGCCCCTCGTGCCGATCCGTACCGCCGTCCTGCTCTTGGCCCTCGCCCTGTCGGGCGCCGCCGCCGCCCAGGTGAAGATCGGGCTCATGGTGTCGGCGACCGGGCCGACGACGGCGATCGGCATCCCGCAGAAGAACACCGGCGACATCCTGCCGCGGAAGATCGGCGAGGCGAGCGTCGAGTACATCCAGTACGACGACGGCGGCGACACCACGCGCGCGGTCCAGAACGTCAAGAAGCTGCTGCAGGAGCACAACGTCGACGCGATCATCGGGCCGTCGACGACGCCGAACGCGCTGGCGATGCTGGACTTCATCGCCGAGGGCAAGGTCCCGCTGCTTGCGACCGTCGGCACCTCGGCGGTGGTCGAGCCGCTGGACGCGAAGAAGCGCTGGGTGTTCAAGACCACGCAGAACGACGACCTGATCGCCGCGGCGCTGGTCCGGCACATGGTCAGGACCGGGGTCAAGACCTACGGCTTCATCGGCTTCAAGGACCCGTACGGCGAGAACTGGTACCGCGTGTTCGCGCCGATGGCCGAGAAGGCCGGGATCCGCCTGGTCGCGACCGAGTACTACCTGCGCACCGACTCCAGCGTGACCGGCCAGGCGCTGAAACTCATGCTCGCCAAGCCCGAGGCGATCCTCATTGCCGGCGTCGGCGGGCCCGCCGTGCTGCCGCAGATGACGCTGCGCGACCAGGGCTACAAGGGGGCGATCTACCAGACGCATGGGGTCGCGACCGACGACTTCATCCGCCTGGGCAAGGACCGGGTCGAGGGCACGATCCTCGCTGCCGGGCCGATGCTGGTGATCGACGAGATTCCGGACGCGAACCCGGTCAAGAAGGTTGCCGCCGCGTACATCGCCGCCTACGAGAAGCAGTTCGGCCAGAAGCCGGCGACCTTCGGCGCGAACACCTGGGACTCGGGGCTCATCCTGCAGCGGGCGATTCCCGCCGCGCTCGGGAAAGGCAAACCCGGAACCGAGGCTTTCCGGGTCGCGCTGCGCGACGCGATCGAGCAGGAGCGCGAGATCGTCGGCTGCCAGGGCGTGTTCAACATGAGCCCGACCAACCACAACGGGATGGACGAGCGCGCCCGGGTGCTGGTGACGGTGAAGGACGGCAGGTTCCGGCTGCTTCCCGAGTGATCGTCGGCGTGCTGCTGGCCGCCGGTCGTGCAACGCGCTTCGGCGGCGCGAAGCTGCTGACCCCCCTCGGCGGCGCCGGGGACACCGTCGGCGCCGTCGCGTGTCGCAATCTGCGGACCGCGCTGCCGCGCACCGTCGCGGTCGTCCGGCCCGGCGATGGCGACCTCGCCGCCGCGCTGCGGCAAGAAGGGAGCGAAGTGATCGAGTGCCCGGATGCCGAACGTGGCATGGGCAGGAGCCTCGCCTTTGCCGTGGCCGCCGCGGGCGCGGCCGACGGCTGGGTCGTGGCGCTCGGCGACATGCCCTGGGTACAGCCGGCGACCGTGCGGGCCGTGGCTGCCGCGCTCGCCGCGGGCGCCGATGTGGTCGCGCCGTGGCACCGCGGGCGGCGCGGGCACCCGGTGGGATTCGGCCGGGCCTGCCTGCCGGCGCTGCTCGCGCTGGACGGCGACGAGGGCGCCAGGCACGTCGTCGCGGCGTGGGCAGGGCGGGCGCTGCGCATCGACGTCGACGACCCGGGCTGTCTCCTCGACGTCGATCGCCCGGACGACCTCGCGGCGCCGGAAGCCGCGCCGCGCTGATCGCCGCCGCTGCCGATGGGGCGGGCGCCGCTTCAGTGCGCCGTCGGCCACATGTCGTGCTGGAGGCCGTTGATGTTCGCCTCCCGGTCCTGCAGCGCCCACCAGATGACGAAGTCCGGCTCCTCCATCGGGTGCGAGATCAGGTAGCCCTGCGCCTCCTCGCAGCCCAGGCTCTTCAGGAACGCGAACTGCGCCGCGGTCTCGACGCCCTCGGCGATCACGCGCAGGCCGAGGGAGTGCGACAGCGCGATGATCGCCTGCGTGATGGTCTCGTCGCTCTTGTTGCGGTCGAGGCCGCGGACGAAGCGCTGGTCGATCTTGAGGCTCTGGATGGGCAGCCGCGCGAGGTACGACAGGCTCGAGTAGCCGGTGCCGAAGTCGTCGACGGTGATCGAGATGCCGCGCTGCTGCAGCTTGACCAGCGTGTCCACCGCGCGCTCGGGGTGCGAGATGATCACGCTCTCGGTGATCTCGAGGTCGAGGTAGCGCGGCGGCAGTCCGGACGACGTCAGCGCCTCCTCGACCACGCCCAGCCAGCCTTCGTGCTGGAGCTGCTGGACCGAGAGGTTGACCGAAAGCCGCAGCGGCATGCCGGCGAGGTGCCAGGCGTTCACCTGGCGACAGGCTTCGCGCAGCACGCGCGAGCCCAGCGGGTGGATCATCCCCGATTCCTCGGCGACCGGGATGAAGTCCGCGGGCATGACGACGCCGCGGAGGGGGTCGCGCCAGCGCACCAGCGCCTCGACGCCCATCGTGCGCCCCGAGCGCAGGTCGATCTGCGGCTGGTAGACGAGGAAGAACTCGTTGCCGATCAGGCCGCGGCGCATGTCGGTCTCGAGCTGCAGCCGCTGCTGGACGCTCGCGTTCATGTCGGCGGTGAAGAACCGGTAGGCGTTGCGACCGGCGCCCTTCGACGCGTACATCGCGGTGTCGGCCTGCTTGATCAGCGTCACCGGGTCGCCGGCGTCGAGCGGGTACATCGAGATCCCGATCGAGCAGGTCAGCGTCGGCACCTGGTCGGACAGCCGGAACGGCGCCAGGAACGATTCGCGCACCCGGGCCAGCACGGTCATCGTCTCGAACGTCGCGTGCGCCGGGTCGAGGCCGGGCAGCACCAGGACGAACTCGTCCCCGCCCAGGCGCGCAACCGTGTCGGTCTCGCGCACCGCGTGGGTCAGACGCTGCGCCACCGCCTGCAGCAGCTGGTCGCCCGCCTCGTGGCCGAGGGTGTCGTTGATGCGCTTGAAATGGTCGAAGTCGAGGAACACGCAGGCGACGTGGGTGCCGTCGCGCTGCGCCTGCGCGATGATCTGCTTCAGCCGATGGTTGAGCAGCGACCGGTTCGGCAGCCCCGTGAGGATGTCGTGCTGCGCGAGCTTCATCGCCTGCGCGGTCGCGACCTCGAGCTCGCGCGTGCGCTGCGCGACCTTCGCTTCCAGCGTGCGCTGGTAGTCCTCGACCTCGGACTGCGAGACGGCGAGGCGCTGCGTCATCTGGTTGAACGCGTGCGTCAGGTGCCCGAGCTCGTCCGACGAGGAGGGCGGCACGTGGACGTCGAGCCGGCCGGCGCCGACCGCGGACGATGCGCGGACCAGCCGCCGCATCGGCGACACCAGCCGCTTGGTGAGCAGGATCGCCGAGGCCACGGCGAGCAGCACGAGCAGCGCGGCCAGCGTCGTGCCCCCCACGAGCAGCTTGCGGAACTGCGCCTGCTGGCGCTCGAAGGTCATGCCGACGCGGATGTAGCCGACCGGTCCGCCGCCGGACAGCGCCGCAGTGGCGAGGTGCGTGCCGGCGTCGTCTCCGGGTTCCGGCGACACCGCGGCGACCGCCGTCGGCGAGCGCCGCACCGGCGCGACGAGGTCGATGAAGCGCTGCCCCTGCAACCGCAGGTCGGCGGCCGCGATCGACTGCGCTGCCGCGCCGCTGGGCAGGCGCGCCGGGGGCAGGCTCAGTGCCGCAAACGAGTCCCCGAAGCGCCGCTCGGCGACCTGGTTGCGCGCGGAGTCGAGGACCGCGACGTACGCGATGTCGCCCTCCGGGG
>DATIUK010000120.1:0-2427 GCA_035466885.1 Casimicrobiaceae bacterium | reverse complement strand
GGTCCGCGCCGGCCCCAATACGCTGCCCGACTACGGGCTGGTCGTCGGTCGCGCCAAGGCCTGCGAGACCCGGCGTGGCGAGGACGGGCGCTGGTCGTTCACCGCCGGCGACGCGACGCTGGAGCTCGCCGGGTCGCCGTTGCGCCTGACGCTGCGGCACAAGGGCGCGACGATCTTCTCGTCGATCACCGACGAGCATTTCCGCGGCTGGACCCGGCTGCCGGCGCTGGCGCGTACGCGGCACGGCGGGCAGTGGATCGCATCCTTCGCGCTCGCGTCCGGCGAGGCCGTCTACGGGCTGGGCGAGAAGTTCGGGCCGCTCGACAAGCGCGGCCAGCTCATCCACTCGCAGGTCGAAGACGCGCTCGGCGTCAACACGGGCCTCGCGTACAAGAACGCGCCGTTCGCCTGGGGCCCGGGCAGCGGCCGCGGCGCCTGGGGCGTGTTCGTGAACACGCCGGGGATGGTGACGCACGGCGTCGGGCACCCCGACTGGTCGCACCGCTCGTACGCGCTCCTGGTCGAGGACGAGGCGATCGACCTGTTCCTGTTCGCGGCCGATGCGCCCGCCGGGATCCTCGACCTCTACACGCAGCTCACCGGCCGCGCCCCGGCGGTGCCGGACTGGAGCCTCGGGCTCTGGGTCTCGCGGGCGTACTACCAGACGCCGGAGGAAGCCGCCGCCGTCGCCGCGAAGCTGCGGGCGCGCAGGATTCCCTGCGACGTGCTCACGCTCGACGGCCGCGCGGCATGGCAAGTCGAGACGCGGTTCAACTTCCGGTGGGACCCCGAGCGCTTCCCGGACCCCAGGGCGGCGCTGGCGGCGATCAAGGCGCAGCACCTGCGCGTCTGCGTCTGGGAATACCCCTGCGTGTCGGTGCACGACCCGCTGTTCGACGAGCTCGCGGCGCGCGGCTACCTGCTGAACGACGGCAACGGCGATCCGCTGGTGTTCCGGTGGGACACGGCGCCGGGAACCTCGCCTTTCGGCGACGTGCTGACGCCGCTGCCCGATTCGGGGCTCCTCGATTTCACCAACCCGGGCGCCTACGAGTGGTGGCGCGACGCGCACGCGGCGCTGTTCGATGACGGCGTCGACGTCATCAAGAGCGACTTCGGCGAGCAGGTGCCCGACCACGCAGTGGCGTTCAACGGCGACCGCGGCACACGGCTGCACAACGTCTACCCGCTGCTCTACAACCGCTGCGTGTTCGAGGCGACCGCCAAGTACCAGGCGCGCACCGACGCGCCGCCGATGGTCTGGGGCCGGGCCGGGTGGACCGGCAGCCAGCGCTACCCGATCCAGTGGGGCGGCGACCCGCAGAGCGACTGGGAAGGTCTCGCGGCGTCGATCCGCGGCGGCCTGTCGTGGGGCATGAGCGGCGCTCCCTACCACTCGTCGGACATCGGCGGCTTCTACGGTTCGCAGCAGCCGACGCCGGAGCTCTACCTGCGCTGGCTGCAGGCGGCCGTGTTCAGCTCGCACATCCGCATCCACGGCATCGGCGAGCGCGAGCCCTGGGCGTTCGGCGCCGAGGCGGAGGCCATCGCCCGCAAGTGGCTCGCTTTCCGCTACCGGCTGATCCCCTACCTCAAGACCGTCATCGCCGACGCGGTGCGCTGCGGGCTGCCGGTGATGCGCGCGATGCCGCTTGCCTTCCCGGCGAGCACGCTGCTGCGCCAATACGAGACGCAGTTCATGTGCGGCGAGTCGCTGCTGGTCGCGCCGGTGCTGCAGCCGGGCGGCGAGGTCGAGATCGCGCTGCCGCCGGGCGCCTGGTACGACCTCAATTCCCGCCAGCGCCTGCCCGGCGGGCGCGTCGTCCGCTACCGCGCGGCGCTCGACCAGTTCCCGGCCTTCGGTCGCGAAGGCCACGCGCTGCCGCTCGGTCACGCCGTCCAGCACGTGGGCGAGATCGATCCCGCCCGTCCGCTGCAGCAGTTGTGGCTGTTCGGCAAGCCGGCGCGCGCCCTGACGGGATTCGGGCAGGTGCGCATCGACGCCGGCGCGGACGGTGCGTTCGCGGTCGCCGCGCAAGGCGACGTGGCGGTCGAGGCGTTCGGCGACGCGGCGGGAGTCGCCGTCGGCCGGCTCGCCTGACCGGCCCGGACGCCGCCTCGATGCACGACCATCCGGTCATCGCGATCACCGTCGGCGAGCCTGCGGGCATCGGCCCCGAGCTGGTCGCGCTCGTCGCCGAGCGGCATCGGCGCGAGCCGTTCCCGGCCCGGCTCGTCCTGGTCGGCGACGCACCGCTCCTCGCGCGCCGCGCCGCGCTCGCGGGACTCTCGCCGCGCTACCGCGACTACTCGCCGGCAGCGCCGGCGCCGCGCGACGGCGGCGTCGAGATCTGGCACCAGCCGGTCACCGTCCCGGTCACGCCCGGCCATCCGGATCCGAGCAACTCGCAGCACGTGCTGGAGATG
>DATIUK010000119.1:0-4317 GCA_035466885.1 Casimicrobiaceae bacterium | reverse complement strand
CCGCGATGGCGTCGATCGCCGCGCGCGCGCCGAGCGCGAGGCCGACGCCACCGGCGGCAGGCAATTGCCGGTCGAACGGATTGACGCGGATCAACGCCGGCGCGAACGGCTCGCTGAAGCGGCGGACGGTCGCCACGCGGGTGCCGGCGCCCAGCTCGATGACGACCGGGCGCTCGACCCGGCGCAGCCAGCGCAGGAGTTCGCGCTCCTGCTCCTCGCTGCGCGTGCCGACCCATTCGCCGTCGCCGAACAGCAGGATGTTGGGCCGCGCGATGCCCCCGCAAACCTGGCACCGCGGCGGCGGCGAGAGCAGCCGGCACTGCTCGTCGTCGACCGCCGGGTCGAACCTGTCGGCGTCCCAGATCGCGCCGTCGCAGCCGGCGCAGCACTGCAGGTGGTGGATCGAGCCGTGGACCTCGCAGACCCGCGCCGCGGGGAACCCGGCCGCCTGGAACTGGCCGTCGACGTTGCTGGTGAAGACGAACGCGCCCTGACGCAGGCCGGCCGCGAGGGTAAGGAGTTGCGCAAAGCCACGGTGCGGCACGGTGGCACGGTAGAGATTCAGCCGGTGGCCGTAGAACCCCCACGCGAGCGCCGGATCGGCGGCGAACGCCTCCGGACAGGCGATCGCCTCGAACCGCAGGCCGCGGCGACCGAGCGCCGGATAGGCGCGCCAGAACCCCTCCGGGCCGCGGAAGTCGGGCAGTCCGGAATCGATGCCCATGCCGGCTCCGGCGGCGATGAGAAGCCCGTCGGCGGCCGCGAGCAGCGCGGCGGCACGGCCAATCGCGTCTTTCGTCCCGGCGTCCATCGCCGGGTCATCGGTCACACCCATCGCCGCTGAAACCCTTCCGCATGCGGGTGGCCCGGCCATTGTCCGCCAACCGTGGCGGTGCCGCTTCTTGCGCTAGTATTCGGGGCAATCGCCCTGCCACCCGGGAGGCTCATGTCCAAACCGCCGATCAAGGTCCAGCGCCTGGTGGCCGTATTCCTGCTCGGCCTGTTGTTGCTCAACTACCCGCTGCTGCCGTTGTTCAACGGTCGCGGAACCCTGTTCGGCATTCCCGCGCTGTACGCCTACCTCTTCATCGCCTGGGGCGTGCTGATCGCCCTGCTGGGCGCCGTCGTCGAGCGAAGGCGACCCCCGTGACCGCCGCGCTTCGCCCGCCCGTCGCGCGCCCATGCTGACCGGCTGGGTCATCATCCCGGTCGCGCTGGCCTATATCGGCGCCCTGTTCGCGCTGGCCTACTACGCCGACCAGCGCGCGGACAGCGGCCGCTCGCTGATCGCCAATCCGACCATCTACGCGCTGTCGCTCGGCGTCTACGCGACGGCGTGGACATTCTACGGCAGCGTCGGCCGCGCCGCCGCCAACGGCGTCGGCTTCCTGCCGATCTATCTGGGTCCGACGCTGGCGATTGCGTTGTGGTGGATGGTGATGCGCAAGATCATCCGCATCAGCAAGGCCCATCGGATCACTTCGCTGGCGGATTTCGTCTCCACGCGCTACGGCAAGAGCGCGCTGCTGGCCGGCCTGGTGACCGTCATCGCGGTCGTCGGCGTCATTCCGTACATCGCGCTGCAGTTGAAGGCCGTCTCCAACAGCTACACGATCCTGGTCCACTACCCGGAGATCGCGATGCCGGCGCACGAAGCGGCGGTGCCGATCGCCGCCGACACGGCGTTCTGGGTGGCGCTGCTCCTGGCCGCATTCACCATCCTCTTCGGCACGCGCCATCTCGACGCCTCCGAGCGGCACGAGGGCCTGGTGGCAGCCATCGCCTTCGAGTCGATCGTCAAGCTGGTCGCCTTCGTCGCCGTCGGCGTCTTCGTCACCTACGGGATCTTCGACGGCATGGGCGACATCTTCGCCCGGGCCGCCGCGAACGCGCGGCTCGCCCCTCTGCTCGCGCCGCTCTCGGTGACGGGCGCCTTCTCGAGCTGGGCCTGGCTGCTGCTGCTGTCGGCGCTCGCGATCATGTTCCTGCCCCGCCAGTTCCAGGTGGCGGTGGTCGAGAACGTCGACGAGGACCACCTGCGCAAGGCGGTGTGGCTGTTCCCGCTCTACATGCTCGCGATCAACGTGTTCGTACTGCCGATCGCCTTCGGCGGTGTCCTGCACTTCGGCACCGAGGCTGTCGACGCCGACACCTTCGTGCTCACGCTGCCGATGGCCCGGCAGCAGCAGGCGCTGGCGCTGCTGGTGTTCATCGGCGGGCTCTCTGCGGCGACCGGGATGGTCATCGTCGAGACGATCGCGCTGTCGACGATGGTCTGCAATGACCTGGTGATGCCGGTGCTGCTGCGCATGCGGTCGCTGCGCCTCGCCGAACGCCCTGACCTCTCGTGGCTGCTGCTCGCCATCCGGCGCGGCGCGATCGTGGCCGTGATCCTCCTCGGCTACCTGTACTTCCGGCTCGCCGGCGAAGCCTACGCGCTGGTCGCCATCGGCCTCATCTCCTTCGCCGCGGTCGCCCAGTTCGCGCCGGCGATCCTGGGTGGAATCTACTGGAAGTCCGCGACGCGCCCTGGCGCGCTGGCGGGGCTCGGCGCGGGCTTTGCCGTCTGGCTCTACACGCTGCTGCTGCCTTCCTTCGCCAAGTCGGGCTGGCTGCCCACCGGCTTCCTGCGCGACGGCCCGTGGGGGATCGCCCTCCTCAAGCCGCACGAGTTCCTGGGATTGACCGGCCTCGACGAAATCACGCACGCGATGCTCTGGAGCATGGTCGCCAACATCGGCGCCTACGTCGCGGTGTCGGTGCTGACGCGGCCCGGGGTCGCGGAACAGGCGCAGGCGGCGCGTTTCGTCGACATCTTCAAGCACGGCGACGACGGGCTCGGCGTGCACTTCTGGAAGGGTTCGGCCTCGATGCCGGATTTGAACGCGCTGCTGGCGCGATTCCTGGGCCCCGGCCGGGCGCGCTCCGCGGTTGCCGAGTATGCGCAGCGCTGCGGCCTGCGCTCGCCAAGCGAACTGGTCGCCGACGCGGGTTTCGTGCAGTTCGCGGAGACCGCGCTCGCCGGCGCGATCGGCGGCGCCTCGGCCCGGATCATGGTCGCCGCGACGGTCAAGGAGGAGGCGCTGTCGATCGACGACATCCGCTCGATGCTGGACGAGGCCTCGCAGGTCATCGCCTACAGCCACCAGCTCGAGCGCAAGTCGCGCGAGCTCGAGGCGGCGACCGCGGAGCTCACCGCGGCGAACGAGCGGTTGCAGGAGCTCGACCGCATGAAGGATGACTTCGTGTCGACGGTGACCCACGAGCTGCGCACACCGCTGACGTCGATTCGCGCGTTCTCCGAGATCCTGCACGACAATCCGGACCTCGAAGCCGCGGAGCGGAGCCGCTTCCTCGACATCATCCGCAAGGAAAGCGAGCGGCTCACCCGGCTCATCAACCAGGTCCTCGACCTGGCCAAGCTCGACTCCGGGCGCGCCGAGTGGATGGTCGCCGAGCTCGATCTCAGGGAGGTGATCGACGAGGCGATCACCGCGACCAGCCAGCTCTTTCGCGAAAAGAACGTCGCGCTCGACACCCACTTCGCTGGCGGCGCCCCGCTGGTCGAGGCCGACCGCGACCGTCTGATGCAGGTGGTGATCAACCTGCTGTCGAACGCGGTCAAGTTCGTCGCCGCCGGGAGCGGACGGGTGACCGTGTCGCTCACCGCCGGCGCCGGCGAACTCAGGGTCAGCGTCGCCGACAACGGTCCGGGCATCGCGCGGCACGAACAGCAGACGATATTCGAGAAGTTCCGCCAGGCCGGCGACACGATGACCGCGAAACCGCAGGGGACCGGACTGGGGTTGCCGATCAGCCGCCAGATCGTCGAGCACTTCGGCGGTCGACTGTGGGTGGAAAGCGAGCCCGGACAAAGTGCAGAATTCGTCTTTTCGCTGCCGGTCGGGCGCGCGCCCGCGGCGGCGCAGTGACCGCCGTGCAGCCGTCGGCACCCGCAACGGTACAACGAGCCCGCGGCAACGGTCCGCGGGCGTCAAGGGGGATGGGATGGCCAAGAAGATCCTGATTGCCGACGACGAGCCGAACATCGTGGCGTCGCTCGAGTTCCTGATGCGGCAGAAAGGCTACGACGTGAGAACCGCCGGCAACGGCGTCGAGGCGCTCGCCGCGGTCGCCGAGTTCCGGCCCGACCTGATGCTGCTCGACGTGATGATGCCGCAAATGAGCGGCTACGACGTGTGCCAGAAGGTCCGCGCCGATCCGGACGGGCAGCGGATCCGCATCGTCATGCTCTCCGCCAAGGGCCGCGAGACCGAGGTGAGCAAGGGACTCGCCGTCGGCGCCGACGCCTACGTG
>DATIUK010000118.1:0-3114 GCA_035466885.1 Casimicrobiaceae bacterium | reverse complement strand
GACGGCAACGGCAGCCCGCGGGCACCGCGCACCGCGGCGACCAGCCGGCGACGCACGTCGCCGGCGGTGAGCGCCACCGGCAGCGAGCCGCGCGTACCCCAGAAGCGGACGAGCCTCACGACCGCGCAGCGCCGGTGGAGGTCTCGAAGGCCGCCAGTGCAGCCGCCGACATCGATGCCAGCGCAGCGGCCGGCGTGTCGAACACCTCGACGACATTCTGGAAGCGGCTGATGGCGAAGATCTCGGCCACGACCGGCTGCAGGCCCGCCGCGGCGATCCTGCCGCTGCGCGCGCGCATCGCCTTGGCCGCGATCAGGAGCGCCCGCAGGCCGATGCTGCTGATGTAGTCGATGCCGGCGCAATCGATGACGACGCCGACGGGAGCCGTTGGCACGGCCTCGAGCAGAGGTGCCAGCGTGCGCTCGAGGTCGCCGGCATTGCCGTAGTCGAGACGGCCTAGCGGGGCGACGACGGCGACGTCGGCATAGCGGTGGCTGGCAATGTCCATGCGGTTTCCTCCTACCCCGGTTGTCGCCGGGCCGGCCCGTTTGCGTCCGCGGCGCCGTCAGCGCCGCGCCCGGCCCCGCGTCGCGGTCCGCGACGAACGGCGATCACGCGTCACGGGTTGCTCAGCAAGCGGGTGATCTTGGCATACGAGAACAGGCCGCGCAGGTGCTCGCCACCGTCGTCGCGCCGCTCGACGACGGCGATGTGCGTCCTGCCGCAGCGGCGGAACGCATCGAGGATCATCGTCACGTCCGCGCGTTCGACCTCGGCGATGTCGACGACCTGCCACTGCTCGATGGGCTCCATGATCTCGCGGGCAAGGACATGTCCGCGCGAGGCGCCGCGCTCCATCCACCCGACCGACTGCAGGAAGCGCAGCGGCTTCTCGCCCTGGATGTCGTACGCGGTGACCAGCCCCAGCACCTCCTGGCCCTCGCGATCGAGCACGAATGCGGAGCGCACGCCGGTGTGCTTCATGTGCAAGAGCGCGGTGTCGATGGTGCTGTCTTCGCTGACGCTGATCGCGCTGCGCTCGCGGAAGTCGGTCATCACGCTGCGCGCGGCGTCGGTCGGTGCGACGCGCCACGGGTCGTTGCCGGGGGAGACCAGCGTTCGACTGGCAAGCGGCTTCAATTCCACGGTCCGGGCAGGCATCGATTTCCTCCAGGCAGGTGACCCGATGCTTCGATTATAGCGAGCATCGCCCCCAGCGACGGCGGTTCAGCGAGCCGCCCGCTCCATCGCCTCGGCGAGGGCCCGGAATCGCAGCGAAGCGTTCTGCTCGATCACCCACTGCTCGAACGGCCCGAAGAGCCCCGTTCCCGTGGCGGCGAGCCCGGTGTAGTCGAGGCGAACCCCGGCGGCCAGCGGCGTCAACCGGTAGTCGCTGTCGAGCAGCCGCAGGCTGCCCGCCACCGCCCGCGAGCGCACCCGCCCGGGCGGGACCTCGGTGATCTCGTAGGTCACCGCCACAGGCGCCCGCAGCAGCCAGACCTGCGCATAGCCGTCCTGCTCGACGATGACCGTCGGGCCATTGCGGGCGACAACCCGGCTCGCGGTGAGGCCGGGTATGAACTCGGGATAGCGGCCGTAGTCGGTCAGCACTCGCCATGCCGTCGCGACGTCGACGCCGAGCAACGCGCTGGCTTCGATCGCGATGGTGTCGCCGCGACGCTCCACGCTGATGGTGATGCCCGCGGCGACCGCGGACCCCGCGGCCAGCACCGACGCCAGCGGCAGCAGCGAGCCGACGAGTAACGCGAAGGCGCGACGGGCCATGCGCCTGGGCGGCAGGGTCATCATGATCATGGCGCCGCAATCACCGGGACGCCGCCGCGCAGGAGGTCCATCGGCAGCGGCCGTGCGACGGCGTGCGCTGCGCGGACCTGTGCGAAGCCAGAGAGAGATGCGCAGGCATTGCAGGGATAACAGCTTCACGCCAGGTTTATTCCTGGCGCCAGGGCGCCCGTCGCGTGCGCGCAACGGGCACCGCGGCGGCGGATCGGAATGCGCTTGCGCGCCGGCAGGACTCGGCGTAGTCTCGAATTGCAGTCCTAGTGGTTGGTGGATCGGCGATACGGGAAGCGATGGCGGCGGGTTCCTTTGGAGCCCGGCATATGCAGGGCGTGCGATCGGGGGTTGGACCGGTTTCGCGGACTTCCACGGACGCCGACGAATCGGCAACCAACGAACGGGGAGGCACTCTATAGATGACATTCACTACAGGTCGACCCCCACGCCGGTAGCCAGTCTCCGGCACACGTTGCGGTGACGCAACGAAATGAAGCCGCAGTGATGCGGCGACCCTGTGAGGCCCTGCAGATGCTGCGGGGCTTCGCGCTTCCGGGGGGCAGCAGCGCGTGCCGCGGAGGCCGCGTTCCGGTCACTTCGGCGCGACCGCAGCAGCTCCCCCGGCCGACCGCAGGGCGGCGAGTTCGACGGTGAGCCACGCCCTGCTCGCGATCGGCGGCGCCTTGCCGCACCGCACCGCGTAGTCGGCCCCGGTCGTGCTGCTGCCCGCAGCGACCTGCGATATGAACTGCTCGGCGCTGCGAACGGCCACCTTTCCCTCGACGTAGGCCAGCTTGCGCAGCAGGTGCGCCTTGGCCTCCGTCGCGTCGTGCCACATTCCGTTGCGTTCGAACTGGCAGCCCGACGCCACGAGCCGGTCGAGCAGCCGGTCGATCTCCGCGCGCGCCGCCGGCGTGGTCTGGGCCGCTGCGCCGCCGGCGGCGAGGCACGCGACAGCGAGGCACGCGACGACCGAAGCCCGGATCGACGACAGGCCCGCGACCCTTCCCGAATGCGCAGTCATCGGTGCCCCGCCGCGCCAAGGGCCCCGTCGGCGCCGATGGCCGCCGCCGACGGCCGGGATTGGGGCTCCGCGCCCCTCTCATTGAGGAAGCGCCCCACCGCGGACCAGAACTCGGCCGGAGCGCTCAGCGTGTTGTGATCGGTCCCTTTTACCGAGACCCACTGCCTGGGCCCCGCCCAGGCCTCGTAGAGCGCGCGCGACCGCTGCTGCGGGACAATCGCATCGTCGGCGGCGACGATCGCGAGCAGCGGGATGTCGAGTTGCCGCGCCTGCGCGAGGACGTCGAAGCGGTG
>DATIUK010000117.1:0-3148 GCA_035466885.1 Casimicrobiaceae bacterium | reverse complement strand
GACCCGGCGGAGGTTCCGTTCGAGGCGAACGGCGACGCGCCGGTGCATCGGCTCGACGTCGACGGCGCGACGGTCGAGGTCAGCGTGCTGTCGATGGGCAACCCGCACGCCGTGCAGCTGGTCCCCGACGTCGAATGCGCGCCGGTGACCGTCGAGGGCCCGCGGATCGAGCACCATCGGCGCTTCCCGCAGCGCGTGAACGCCGGCTACCTGCAGGTGATCGATCGCGCTAACATTCGTCTGCGCGTGTGGGAGCGTGGCGTCGGCGAGACGCTCGCCTGCGGCACCGGGGCCTGCGCGGCCGTGGTGGCGGGCATCCGGCGCGGCCTGCTCGATCCCGTGGTGCGCGTGGCGACCCGGGGTGGCGAGTTGACGATCGAGTGGCGCGGCCCGGATTCGCCGGTGCTGATGACCGGGCCCGCGGTGACGGTGTTCGAGGGCGCGTGGGAGGTTCCGGCCGAAGCGGCCGGAGGCGCTGCCTGACGCCGGGCGCGCAATGACAACGACAACGAAAACGACAATGACGACAGGGACCGGTTCGATGGACGCCAAAGACGTCGCGGAGTATCTCCAGCAGAACCCCAAGTTCTTCGAGGACTACGCCGACGTCGTCGCCGAGATCTTCGTCCCGCATCCGCACGGCGGCCACGCGATCCCGATCGCCGAGCGCCAGATCGTCACGCTGCGGGAAAAGAACGGCGAGCTCGAGCAGCGGCTGCGCGAGCTGATCCGCTACGGCAGCGAGAACGACGTCATCGGCGAGAAGCTCCACCGCTCGACGCTGGCGCTGTTCGCCGCACCCGACCTCGAGACGACGCTGTCGGTGCTCTACCACAGCCTCAAGGAGGACTTCGCGGTCCCGCACGTTGCCTCCCGCCTCTGGGGGCGCGTACCCGAGCAGTCGTACCTGCCCGAGCTCGCCGCCACCAGCCTCGAGCTGCACGAGTACGCCGACCGCCTGGGCTCCCCGTATTGCGGGCCGGCGGCGCCGTTCGAGACCCGCGACTGGTTCGAGACTCCGGACGCCTGCAAGTCCTACGCGTTCCTGCCGTTGCGCACCGCGCACACCTTCGGCTTGCTGGGTCTCGCGAGCGAGGATCCGGGGCGCTTTTTCACCGGGATGGGAACGACCTACCTGATGCGCCTCGCCGAGCTCACCAGTGTCGCGACGGCGCGCTACCTGCCCTCGGTGTGAGCGCGACGGGCCGCCCCGACGGCGAACACCGGAGCGCACAGCGCGCAGGTTGTTCCTTCTACCCGTCGGGCCGCGGTGAGCGGAACACGGGGCGCGACGGCGCGAACGACCCCAGGCAACGGCTGCCGGCATCGGCAGGACGCCGCGCCGCCGGGAACGGGCCATGAACGAGGGCGCCCCGGTGCCGCCGTCGGCGGCCAACGCGGCGTGGCTCGAGGGCTTCGCGGCGCATCTCGCCGCGCGACCGCCGCACACGCGTGAAGCGTACCTGCACGACGCGACGGTGCTCGCGCGGCTCGCCGGCGACGTCGACCTGGTCGCGCTCGCCCCGCCGCAACTGCGCCGCTTCCTCGCCACGCTGCACGGCCGCGGCCTCTCCGGCCGCAGCCTTGCGCGGATGCTGTCGTCGTGGCGGGCGTTCTATCGCTTCGCGCAGGACCGCGACCCGCGGATCGTCGAGAGCCCGTGCGCCGGCTTGCGCCCGCCGCGCTCGCCCAGGAATCTGCCCTCGGCGCTGTCGCCCGACGAGGCGGTGCGCCTGGTCGCGATCGACGACCCGGCCGATCCGTGGGCGCTGCGCGATCGCGCGCTGTTCGAGCTCGCCTACTCGTCGGGGCTGCGGCTGTCCGAACTCGCCGGGGTGGACCTCGACCGCCTCGACCTTGCGACCGGCGAAGTGCGGGTGTGGGGCAAGGGCGCGAAGGAGCGGATCGTGCCGGTCGGTGCCGCGGCGATCACCGCGATCCGCGCCTGGCTCGTGGTCCGGTCGACGTTGCCGGGCGTCGATGCCGAGGCGATGTTCGTCGGCGCCGGCGGGCGCCGGATCGCGCCGCGGACGATCCAGCGCCGGCTCGCCGCGTGGGCGTCGAAGCAGGGTCTCGCGCGGCACGTCCATCCGCACATGCTGCGGCACTCGTTCGCCTCCCACGTCCTGCAGTCGTCGGGCGACCTGCGCGCGGTCCAGGAGATGCTCGGCCACGCGTCGATCGCCAGCACGCAGGTCTACACGCACCTCGACTTCCAGGCGCTGGCCAAGGTCTACGACGCCGCGCACCCGCGGGCGCGCAAGAAGTAATCGGCGCCGGGCCGCCGCATCAGCCGCCGGGAACGGCGTCCGGGCGCCGGCGGTGGAACGTGAGCGGCACCGCGTCCGGCGGGAGTCTGGGCGGCGGGCTCGCGCGCACGTGCTTCTTCATCCGGCCCATCACGTGCATCTCGCAGGGCTTGCAGTCGAACTTCAGCGTGAGCCGCTCGCCGCCACCGACGAGCGTCATCGGCGACGCCCGCACCTGGCCCTGGACGCCGGTGACGCCCTTCGCCTGCTTGGGGCACAGGCTGAACGCATAGCGCAGGCAGTGCTTGGTGATCATCAGCGAGACCTCGCCGGCTTCCTCGTGCGCCTCGTAGGCGGCGTCGATCAGCCGCACGCCGTGGCGCGCGTAGAACGAGCGCGCCGCGCCGTTGTAGACGTTGGCGAGGTAGGTGAGCGCGTCGTCCGGACAGGTCGGCGGTGGCACGGATTCGGGCCGGCGGCTGCCGCGCGGGTGCGCGTCGGCGCGCGTCGCGGCGAGCCGCGCGATCGCCTCCCGCCGCAGCCGGTTCGCCACCGACGCCGGCACGAACCACGGCTGCGTCCACGCAAGGTCGAGCGCGGTCAGCGCGAAGTCGGTGTCGCCCATCCGTCCGAGGCTCTGTGCCAGCGCCGCGGCGACGGCGGCGGGATCGCGCGGCGGCGTCCTTTCGCCCTCGACCTCGGCCGTTGCGCAGATGCCGTCCTCGTCCTCGAGCCCCAGCGCGAAACCCGACGCCGTCTCGACGAAGCGCGCGCGCACGACGACGCGACGTTCGGCCGACTTGCGCGCGAGCCGCTGCTCCCACGCGTGGTCGTGGCTGCGGTGGACGGCGACGCTGGGCGTCAAGCCTGGCAGCGCGGCGAGCGCCTCGTTTGGCGTC
>DATIUK010000116.1:0-2468 GCA_035466885.1 Casimicrobiaceae bacterium | reverse complement strand
CTCCTCATCAGCCTGTTCATCTACAAGGGCCTCAAGATCCGCGACCTGCCGAAGATCCTGCTGACCGCCGCCAAGACCTGCTCGGCGATCATGCTGATCGTCGCCGCGTCGATGGTCGTCGCCTGGCTCATCACCATCGCCGAAATACCGGGACAGGTGACCGAGATGATGCAGCCGTTCATGCACAACAAGACGCTGCTGATGCTCGTGCTGATGCTGCTGGTGTTCGCCGTCGCGATCCCGCTCGACCTCGCTCCCACGGTGCTGATCCTGACCCCGGTGCTGATGCCGCTGGTCAAGGAGGCCGGGATCGACCCGTACTACTTCGGCATCATGTTCATGATGAACAACGCCATCGGCCTCATCACGCCGCCGGTGGGCACGGTGCTCAACGTCGTTTCCGGGGTCGCGAAGGTCAACCTCGACTCGGTAATCAAGGGCATGTGGCCGTTCCTGCTCGCCGAGACGGCGGTCATGTTCCTGCTGGTGTTCTTCCCGGCGCTGGTGACAGTGCCGGCGCGGTGGTTCTACTGAGGGTGATTCCCGTTCCGGGGCAGGCGTCGGCGGCTCGACACTCCTGCCCTGACATTGTCCGCGCATCGGCGACAATGCGTATGCGAGCTCGTGATGCAGTCAAGTCCTGACCAACCAAGAGAAGGAGCAGTGCAATGAAGAAGCAACACTGGATGTTGAAGTCGCTGGTGCTGGTCGGTGCGCTCGCCGGCGTCCTCGGCGCCGCGCAGGCGCAGACGCAGTCGTTCCGCTTCGCCTCCGAGGCGCCCCGGGCCGACACGCAGTACCAGGCCGCGGTGAAGATGAACGACGTGCTCAAGGCGAAGACCAACGGCGCGCTCGACCTCAAGATCTTCACCGACAGCCAGCTGGGCACGTTCCAGGCGGCGATCGCCGGCGTGCGCGGCGGCACGATCGACATGGCGGTCTCGGGCTCCGGCAACTTCACCGGCCTCGAGTCGATGATCGGCGTCTTCGACATTCCGTACCTGTTCAAGGACTCCGAGCACGCGTACAAGGTGCTCGACGGCCCGACGGGGATGGCGATCCTCGCCAAGCTGGAGCCGCTCGGACTGAAGGGCCTCGCCTTCTGGGACAACGGCTGGCGGCAGATGACCAACAACCGGCATCCGATCACCAAGCCCGAGGACGTCAAGGGCCTGAAGATGCGCACCACCGGCAGCCCGGCGCACATCGAGGCGTTCAAGGAGCTCGGCGCAAACCCGGTGCCGATGCCCATCGCCGAGCTCTTCACGGCGCTGGAGATGAAGACCGTCGACGGCCAGGAGCACCCGCTGGGCGTGTTCTACTCGTCGAAGTTCTACGAGGTGCAGAAGCACGTGAGCCTCACCTACCACGCGTACAGCGCGCTGGTCCTGGTGATGAACAAGGCGAAGTTCGACGCGCTCTCCCCGGCGCACCAGCAGGCCGTGAAGGAGGCCGCAGTCGAAGGCGCCAAGGAGCAGCGCAGGCTCAATGCCGCAAACATCGCCGGCATCGTCAAGGACCTGAAGAGCAAGGGCAACCAGGTCGTAGAGAAGGTCGACAACGCGCCGTTCGAGGCCGCGACCAAGAACGTGCGCACGACGTTCGCCGCCAAGTTCCCGGGCAGCGCCGACGTCATGAAGGCGGTCGACGCGCAGCGCTAGTTCTCCCCCCGCCGGGCATGGGAGTCGGTCGCGGAGTCCGCGGCCGGCTCCCGGCCCGGTTTTTTCTTTCCCACCTCCGATCGGAGCGCTCCATGATTTCCGGCCACATCGGGCAGCTGCAGGAGATCCTGCCGCTGGTTCCGCCGGCGCTGCGCGTCGCGCTGCAGCACCTCAAGGACACCGACTTCAACGCCCTGCCCGCGGGCAACTACGACCTGTCGGGCAAGGACATCTACGTGCAGGTGATCGACATGACCACCAAGCCGGTCGCGGACTGCCGCCCGGAAGTGCACCGGCAGTACGCGGACGTGCAGTTCCTGGTGCGCGGCCGCGAGCGGATCGGCGTCGCCGCCGACACCGGCGCGCACCGGGTCGGCGAGGACCTGCTCGCGACCCGCGACCTGCTTTTCTATGCCGAAGTCCAGGATGAGGCGACGCTGACGATGCGGCCGGGGAGCTTCGCCGTGTTCATGCCGTCGGATGTCCACCGCCCCGGCGGGGCCATCGACAGCCCGGAGCCGATCCGCAAGGTCGTCATCAAGGTTCGCGTGGCGCTGCTGTCATGACCGAGACCGCTGCGCTTCAGACGGTCCGCTGGGGAATGATCGGCTGCGGCTCGGTCTGCGAGGTCAAGAGCGGCCCGGGCTTCTACAAGGCCGAGCGCTCGGCGCTCGTTGCCGTCGCCAGCCGCCGGCCCGAGCACGCGCGCGACTACGCCGCACGCCACGGCGTGCCGCGCGTGTACGACTCCCCCGAGGCGCTGGTCGGCGATCCCGGAGTCGACGCCGTGTACATTGCGACGCCGCC
>DATIUK010000115.1:0-2209 GCA_035466885.1 Casimicrobiaceae bacterium | reverse complement strand
CGACGCGACCGATGCGCTGGATCGTCGCGTGGAGTTCAAGGTCATCGGCTGCTGACGCCCGGCGCGCTCTGCTCGGCGAGGGCCCCGAGGATCATTGCCCGGACGGAACCGTCGGGTCCGCTGCCCGCGCTCAGAAGGTGTGAATGAATCCTGCGTGGCCGAGCAGACCGCCCAAACGGCCCCAATCAAGGCACAAAGCGCAGCCGTAGCCCCAGCGACGGCGAGCATTTGCAACGCAGAGTGGGGCCGTTTGGGCGGGATGAGCGGTCATGGGGGATTCGTTCACACCTTCTCAGCGCCCGCCCGCCGCCAGCGCCGCTTCGGCGGCCCCCCGGAAGTCCACCGGATCGCTGCGCCCCTGCTTGCGCGCCTTTTCCCGGGCGATCCGGTGGTTCATGTCGGCCGGAATGAACGTGACCGGCATTCCGCGGCGGCGCGCCTCGAGCATCTCGTCCCGCGCGACCTCGCCGCCGCCGATGCCGACGATCGAGGTGCTGACCGCGACGACGGCCTCGGACGTCGGGGACAGTCCGTCGGAGCCGGGGATCCGGCCGCCCCAGGTGCTGTCCTTGACGTAGAACACGTAGTCGACGCACTCGGACAGCGCGACCGACTCGTCGCGGGCGAGGGTCGAGACGATGCCCATGGTCGTGAACCCGTTGCGCCTGGCGATGGCGTAGACCGCACCGATGCCCTCGGCGGTCGCGCCGACGTTGACCAGGATCCGCGCCGGGTCCTGGCCGGCGAGGATGCGCGCAGCGTCGCGCAGCATCGCGTCCGGATCCTCGTACCCGGCACCGGAGAAACCGACGAAGGTCAGCACCGACATCCGCTTGTCGGCGACGAACGCCTTGATCGACGCCAGCGTCGCTTCGCGAACCTCGCGCGGACCTTCGCAGGCGGCGGCCGCAGCCGCGGTGACGCCAAGGCCGGCAGCCATCGTCAGCGCCAGCCGGACGATACGAGCACAAGCGACGTTCATGCATCCTCCAGTCGATCCGTCACGGTGATGCCTGCAGCCAGCGGTCGCCTACGCGGCACCGCCGAGCAGCGCCACCCGCAGCCCCGCCGCCTCCGGTGCCGGATACCGGGCGGAGTATCCGTATTTCTGCTGCAGGTCCGCACCTTCCCAGACGCGGTTGAACTCGCTGCGGTAGTTGAAGTGCAGCTCCGGCCTGGCGCCTCCGTACTTGATGACGCGCGCGACCGCCTGTCGATCCGGATGCTGGAAGTACTCGCCGTTGGACGACAGCAGGTACCGGCGACAGTCGAGCAGCTGCAGGAGGTCGCCGGAGAGGTTGTTCTTGCTGCCGTGATGGGGGAGCTTGAACGCGTCGAGCTTCAGCCGGTCGATGCCGCGCTGCTGCAGCAGGCGCCGGATCGATGCCGCGAGGACCGAGGCGTAGGCGTCGGCACCCAAGATCGCCGCCGCACCGCCGTACTCGGCGAGCAGCGCGATGCTGGAGCCGTTCGGCGCGCCGGCGTCCTCGCTGAACGGCTCGTCGGCGAGCGCCTCCACGTCGGTCGACGTCGACGGCGTGCCCCGGAGAAACCGGCTGTAGTCCATGTGGCCGCCCGGCTCCAGCCCGTAGCGCTTGAGTTCGCGCGTCCACACCGGTGCCAGCTTGCTCAACTGCGCAGGTGTCGGCGAGAGGAGCGTGAGCTTCATGCCCCCGGGCAGGGTCGTCGTCGGGAGTTCGCCGACGACGACGATGGTCCCGCCGTCGCGCCACGCGTTCCACGGCAGCTCGAGTTCCTCGATCGCCGACGAGAACATCTCGCCCTGCCGCGCGCCCAGCTGGCCGGACAGGTGACGCCAGCCGTTGAACCACACGTCGCCGAAGCCGAGCCCGCGCTTCAGCGCCTTGAAGAACGGCAGCGCGCCGCCGATGTGGTCGGCATCGATGTGCGTCATCACGAACAGCTCGAGCATCCGCTCGGCGGCGGGTACCGCTTCAATGCGCTGCAGCAGGTGCTTCGCCGTCGGCTGGGTTCCGCAATCGACCAGCCAACGGTGCGTCGTGCCCCCGTCGCCGTACTCGATCCACAGCGCGTCGCCATGGGCGGCCGGAAGCATCTCGATGTCGAAGAACGGGCCGGACCTGGGCGGCGTCTTGCCGGGCGACTCGGTACGGGAACGCGCTGCCGGGGTCGCGGCGGGCGTCGCGGCGCCGGGCTGCGCGCTGCCCGTCGTGCCGGGCACGGGCAC
>DATIUK010000114.1:0-11270 GCA_035466885.1 Casimicrobiaceae bacterium | reverse complement strand
CCGACATGACCACCCAGAACGGCAATCCCGCCAACCATCTTTTCGCTTATGCCGTCGAGAACTATGACGCTGGCAACGGCAAGAAGGCCAAAACCTGTGTGAGCGCGGTGCAGGGGCGACGAGACTGGATGTCTCGTCGTCCGCGCGAACGCCCGAGCTTGCGGGGCGGACCCGAAGTTCGTTTGCTGTGTCACCCTCGTGCAGTTGCGCTTCGCTTCACTCGCTGTGATCAACTCGTGGCGGGACTTGCACCCGCAGGAGTGCGCCCGTGCCGGGCGCACATGAAAAAAGCCCCAGTTTCGGGGCTTCTCGGGACGCTGTGGGAATGTACGGGAATCGGTGGATTGGCGGAGAGGGCGGGATTCGAACCCGCGTTAGGCTGTTAACCTAAACACGCTTTCCAGGCGTGCGACTTAAACCGCTCATCCACCTCTCCGTTCCGCACTGCCGGTGGAATCCGTGATTTTACCCGATTCGCGTGCCCTGCCCTATCCCGGCGCCTGCGAGCCGCGGTGCGCCCAGCCGGTCGTCCGCCGCTCGACGACGGCGAACAGCGAGTACATGACCATCGCCATCACGCCGATGACAAAGAGGCCGGCGAAGACCAGCGGCATCCTCATCGACGAACCCGCCGACATCATCAGATAGCCGATGCCGTCGTTCGAGGCGACTGTCTCCGACACCACCGCGCCGACGAACGCCAGCGTGATCGCGACCTTGAGCGAGGCGAAGAAGTACGGCAGCGAGCGCGGCAGCCCGACCTTGAGCAGGATGTCCCGGCGGTGCGCCCCGAGCGAGCGCAGAACGTCCTCGAGCTCAGGCTCGAGCGTCGCGAGACCGGTCGCCACGTTGACGACGATGGGAAAGAAGCAGATCAGGAACGCCGTCAGGATCGCGGGCACCGCGCCGATGCCGAACCACACGACCAGGATCGGGACGAACGCTGCCTTCGGCACGCTGTTGAAGGCGACCAGCAGCGGATAGAGCGCGTTGTAGACGAAGCGGGAACTGCCGACGATGAACCCCAGCAGCAGCCCGACGACGACGCCGAGCGCGAAGCCGGCCATCGTCGTCCAGAAGGTCTTCCACGCGTGCCCCGCGATCGGCCCCGCGTAATCGACGAGCGCCCGGAAGATGGCGACCGGCCCGGGGAAGATGAACTCGGAAACGTCGAACACCCAGACGATCGCCTGCCAGGCGACCGCGATCGCGACGGTCAGGAGCCACGGGGCGAGCTTTTCGCGGGTGCGCATATCCATCGCGTCAGCTCCGGCGCACGAGGCCGATCCTCTCGCGCATCTCGTGGACGATGTCGATGAAGGGCTCGGTGTAGGTGACGTCGAGGTCGCGCGGGCGCGGCAGGTCGATCGATCGCGTCGCGATGATGCGCCCCGGGCGCTTGCTCATCACGCAGACGGTGTCGGCGAGGAACGCCGCCTCGCGCAGGTCGTGGGTCACCAGGATGACGGTGAAGCGCCGCTGCTGCCAGAGGTCGCGCAGCACGCACCACAGCTCCTCGCGGGTGAACGCGTCGAGCGCGCCGAAGGGTTCGTCGAGGAGCAGCAGCTCCGGCTCGTGCACGAGCGCCCGGCAGATCGACGCGCGCTGCTGCATCCCGCCGGACAGTTGCCACGGGTACTTGTCCTCGTAGCCGGCGAGTCCGACGACCTTCAGCAGCGCCCGCGCCCGTTCGGCGAACGCCTCCCGGTCGCGCTTGAACGTCCGCCGGAAGGGCTCGACGATCTCCAGCGGCAGCAACACGTTGTCGAGCGTGGTGCGCCACGGCAGCAGGGTCGGTGCCTGGAACGCCATGCCGACGATCTTGAGCGGGCCGGTGACAGGGGCACGGTCGACGGTCACCCGGCCGCGCGTGGGCAGCTTCAGGCCCGAGGCAAGCTTCATGAACGTCGACTTTCCGCAGCCGGACGGCCCGACGATGGCGACGAACTCGCCCGGCGCGATGGCGAGCGTCAGGTCCTCGACAGCGAAGTCGCTGTGCCCTTCGTAGGCGAGCCAGACCTGGTCGAAGTCGACGCGACCGCGCCCCTCGGGCGCCACAGCGGCATCGGCTTGCACTGCAGCCGCCGCGGTCACCGTTCGACTTCCGTTCCGGCCATTCCCGCGCACGCACGCGGCGCTGGCCGACGCAACCGCACCGCGGTGCCCCAGCGGAGCCGGAGCCCGGCGCCGGCGCGCGCAGCGGTCACTTCGGGAACACCATGCGCTCCGCCTTCGGCGGCAGGAACGCGGTGCTGAAGATCGCGTCGGCCTTGACCGGGTTCTTGAGCTCGAACGCCGAAGTGACCTGCGTCACCATGTCGGCGAGGCGCGCCGGGTTGACTTCGCCGATGCCGTCGGCCTTGGCCGCCGGCGTCGCGATGACGCTCTCGATCGCGAGCTTCAATCGCCGCTTCTCCAGCGCCTCGTCGATCAGCGCGTCGCGCTCCTTGACGTACTTGATCGAGGCGTCCGGGTCGGCGAGCACGTCCCTGACACCCTTCGCGAACGCGCGGAGGAATCCTTTGACCGCCTCCGGCTTCTCCTTGAGGAACGTCTCGCTCACGATGATCGCGTTGCCGTAGAGCTTCACCCCGTACTTCGGATACGGCAGCACGACGATGTCCTCGTCCTTCACCCCGCGCGCGTTGAGGTTGAGCAGGCTCGTGAAGTAGAAGCCAGTGATCGCGTCGACGTCGCCCTTGGCCAGCATCGTCTCCCGCAGCGGCGGGTCCATCGCCGTCCAGTTCACCTTGGTGGCGTCGATGCCGTTGGCCCTGGCGAAGATGGGGAACGCGCGGCGCCCGGCGTCGAACACCGGGGCGCCCATCTTCCGTCCGACGAGGTCCGCGGGCTTCGCGATGCCGGCCTTCTTCAGCGCGAACACTGCCGCCGGCGTGTCGTCGTAGACTATCATCACCGCCACCGGCTTGTTCGGCGCGGTCGGGTTATTGCCGACGAACTCGATCAGCGCAGCGAGGTCGGCGAAGCCCATCTGGTAGGTGCCCGACGCCACGCGGTTGACGGCGTTGCCCGAGCCGTTGCCGGCGTCGATGGTCACGTCGAGTTTCTCGGCGGCGAAGTAGCCCTTCGCCTTGGCCAGCAGGAACAGCGCCGCAGGTCCTTCGAAGCGCCAGTCGAGCTGGAAGCTGACTTTGGTGTCCTGCGCCTGCGCAAGGGACGATGCGGTGGCAACGGCGACGGCAGCGACGAATGCCGCAAGTCGGCGGATCAATCGGTCACGCAACATGGCTCTCATCTCCCGGTATGCACTGCAATCGAGCATCAAAGAGGCGCCGGCAGCCCCGGCGCACGCTTATGGGGCGCGCGCCGCCATTGCGAACGCTCGCAGCAGTGATCTAGCGAGTTCTGTGCCAGGCCGCAGGGCGACCGCGTGCCCGCCGTACACCGGCCTTCAGACCTTGAAGCGCTGCTCCTGCTCGAACTGCGCGTCGACAGTCGTCAGCGCCACCATGTTGACGATCCGGCGCACCGTCGCCGACGGCGTGAGGATGTGTACCGGCCGCGACACGCCGAGCAGAATCGGGCCGAGCGTCACGTTGCCGCCGCCGGAGACCTTCATCAGGTTGAACGAGATGTTGGCGGCGTCGATGGTCGGCATGATGAGGAGGTTCGCCTCGCCCTTCAGTCGCGAGTTCGGGAACGCCGCGAGGCGTACCTCCTCGGACAGCGCGGCGTCGCCGTGCATCTCGCCCTCGACCTCGAGCTCGGGAGCGAGCTCGTTGATGCGGCGCAGCGCCTGCTGCATCTTCTTCGCCTGCGGGTGATCGCTGCTGCCGAACGAGGAATGCGATAGCAGCGCGACCTTGGGCGTGAGTCCGAAGCGCCGCACTCCTTCGGCGGCCAGCAGCGTGATTCCGGCGATTTCCTCGGCCGTCGGATCGACGTTGACATAGGTGTCGGCGATGAACACCGTGTACTCCGGCAGCACCACGGCGTTCATCGCCGCGTAGTTCTTCACGCCCTGGCGCAAGCCCAGCACCTGGTCGATGAAGTGCAGGTGCAGCCCGTGCGTGCCGAAGGTGCCGCAGAGCATGCCATCCGCGTCGCCGCGGTGGATCGCCATCGCGCCGATCAGCGTCTGCCGGCGGCGCATCTCGATCTTGGCGTAGGACTGCGAGATGCCCTTGCGCTGCGTGAGCCGGTAGTACTCCGACCAGTAGTCGCGATACCGGGGGTCGGACTCCGGGTTGATCACCTCGAAGTCCTCGCCGGGCCGTATCCGCAGCCCGTAGCGCTCGATGCGCTTGGCCAGCACCGCCGGGCGACCGATGAGGATCGGACGGGCGAGTTCCTCGTCCAGAACCACCTGGACCGCGCGCAGCACGCGCTCGTCCTCCCCCTCGGCGAACACGATCCGCTTGGGCGCCTTCTTCGCCGCCTGGAACACCGGCTTCATCAACAACCCCGAGGCGTAGACGAAGTGCGTCAGCCGCTCGCGATAGGCCGCGAAGTCGGCGATCGGCCGCCCCGCCACGCCGGAATCCATCGCCGCCTGCGCCACCGCCGGCGCGATGGTCACGATGAGGCGGGGGTCGAACGGCTTCGGGATCAGGTAGTCGGGGCCGAAGTGGAGGTTGTGGATGCCGTAGGCCTGCGCGACGATGTCCGACTGCTCGGCCTTGGCAAGCTCGGCCAGCGCGCGCACCGCGGCGACCTTCATCGGCTCGTTGATCCTCCGTGCGGCGACGTCCAGCGCCCCGCGGAAGATGAACGGGAACACCAGCACGTTGTTGACCTGGTTCGGGTAGTCGGAGCGCCCGGTCGCGATGATCGCGTCGGGGCGCGCCGCCTTGGCGAGGTCCGGCATGATCTCCGGCTCGGGATTGGCGAGCGCCAGGATCAACGGCCTTGCGGCCATCCGCGCCAGCCACTCGGGCTGCAACACCCTCGCTGCCGAGAGGCCGATGAAGACGTCGGCGCCGGGCAGGAGGTCGGCCAGCGTGCGCGCGTCGGTGTCCTGCATGTAACGCGCCTTGTTGTCGTCCATCTCCACGGTGCGGCCGGCGTGGACGACGCCGGCGATGTCGGCCACCCAGATGTTCCGCTGCGGAATCCCGAGACTCACCAGCAGGTCGAGGCAGGCAAGTGCGGCGGCGCCCGCGCCGGAGCACACGACCTTGACCTCGTCCAGCCGCTTGCCGACGACGTCGAGGCCATTGAGGACCGCCGCGCCGACGACGATCGCCGTGCCGTGCTGGTCGTCGTGGAACACCGGGATCTGCATCCGCTCGCGCAGTTTCTTCTCGACGTAGAAGCACTCGGGCGCCTTGATGTCCTCGAGATTGATGCCGCCGAAGGTGGGTTCCAGCGAGGCGATGATCTCGACCAGCCGGTCCGGATCGCGCTCGTTGATCTCGATGTCGAAGCAGTCGATGCCGGCGAACTTCTTGAACAGCACCGCCTTGCCTTCCATCACCGGCTTGGCAGCCAGCGGGCCAATCGACCCCAACCCCAGCACCGCGGTGCCGTTGGTGACCACACCGATCAGGTTGCCGCGGGCGGTGAGGTTCCGCGCCTCGGCGGGATCGCGGACGATCTCGTCGCAGGCGGCGGCCACGCCCGGCGAGTACGCAAGCGCCAGGTCGCGCTGGTTGGTGAGCTGCTTGGTCGGCTGGACCGACAGCTTGCCCGGCGGCGGCTGGCGATGGTATTCGAGCGAGGCTTCGCGTATTTCCTTGTCGGACATGGGGCTATTCGTCGATGGGAGGGGAGCCGTTGATGATAGCCCACCCGCATCCGCCCCCCAGCGGAACAACGTGCACAGTGCAGGTGCCCGCCAGAGCACGGGGCGCTGATGCCACCGGCATGAAGCGGCCTGCGCGGTCGGCTATAATCGCGGGTCGTCCGCGGCTGCCGTCGGCCCGTCCGGCCCACGGCCGCACCGCGCCCACAGTCCTTCATCCCGACACCGTCTCCGATGCTAGAAGCGCAGGACCTCGCCGCCCGTCGTGGTTACTCCCAGCTGTTCGCCGGGCTGTCGTTCCGGGTCGCAGCCGGGGAGGCGCTGGTCGCCACCGGCGCCAACGGCACCGGCAAGACGACGCTGCTGCGGATGCTCGCCGGGCTGTCCGCGCCGACCGACGGCGTCATCCGCTGGGACGGCCGGCAGGTGCAACCGTTCGACCCGGGACTGCGCCAGGCGCTTGCCTTCGCCGGCCACTCGCCATCGCTCAAGGACGAGCTCACCGCAGAGGAGAACCTCACGCTGCTGGTCGAGCTCGCCGGGGCGCCCGTCGAGCGCGGGGCGATCCACGCCGCGCTCGACGCGGTGGCGCTCGGCCGCAAGCGCAGCCTGCCGGCGCGCGTGCTGTCGCAGGGCCAACGGCGGCGAATCGGACTCGCGCGGCTGCGCCTGCTCCGGCGCCGGCTGTGGATCCTGGACGAACCGGTCACGGCGCTCGACGCGGCAGGCACGTCGCTGCTCGCGCGCCTGGTCGCCGAGCACCTCGACGAGGGTGGCATCACGGTCGCCGCCACGCACGCGCCGCTCGGTCTCCCGGAGGAGCGCGTCCGCGCGCTCGCGCTGGCATGAGGCACCCGGCGAGGGGCCCCGGCCGCAGGCTGGGGATCGACGGCAAGCCGAATTGCCAGCGACGGCCGACGCAGGCGGGCTCCCGATGCACGCAACCGGTGCGAAGGCCGGCAGCATGAACGCGGCCAGCGGGGCCCTCGATCAGTCCGCAGGCACCGATGCGGGCGGGGCGATCCTCCCCGCAATCCGCTGGGCGCTGGTGCGCGACCTCAGGATCGCGTTGCGCTCGCGTGCGGAACTCGGCGTCCAGTTGCTGTTCTACGTGATCGTGGTCACCCTGTTCCCGCTCGCGACGACGCCCGAGCGCAACCTCCTGATGACGATGGGCCCGGGCGTGCTGTGGGTCGCGGCGCTGCTCGCTTCGCTGCTGTCGCTGCCGCGCCTGTTCGCCGGCGACTACGCCGACGGCACGCTGGAGCAGATCGCGCTGTCGCCGCATCCGCTGCCGGCGCTGGTCGCCGGCAAGATCCTTGCCCACTGGCTCACGACCGGTCTGCCCGTCGCCGTGCTTGCCCCGCTCCTCGGCCTGCAGTACTCGATGTCCGGCGACGCGCTATGGGTGCTGACGATCGCGCTGCTGCTCGGCACGCCGATCCTGTCGCTGCTGGGCGCGATCGGCGCGGCGCTGACGCTGGGGCTGCGCGCCGGCGGCAGCCTGCTGGCGCTGCTGGTGCTGCCGCTCTACATCCCGATCCTGATCTTCGGCGCGGGCTCGGTCGACATGTGGCGCTCCGGGCTCGCGATCTCCGGCAATCTGTCCCTGCTCGGTGCCGGCTTGCTGCTCGCCATCGTCGGGGCGCCGTTCGCGGCCGCCGCGGCCGTCCGCATCGCGCTGGACTGAGAAGGTGTGAACGAATCCCCCATGGCCATCAACTGGTACAAGTATTCGTCGCCCGCCACGTTCTATCCGCTGGCGGGCAAGCTCATCCCGTGGTTCGGCTGGGCGGCCGCGATCCTGACGGTCGTCGGCCTCGTCATCGGCCTCGGCATCGCCCCGACCGACTTCCAGCAGGGCGAGGCCTACCGGATCATTTTCATCCACGTCCCGTCAGCGTGGATGTCGATGTTCATCTACCTGGTGATGGCGTTCTGGGGCGCGATGGCGCTGGGTTTCAACACCCGCCTGTCGGCGATGATGGCCCAGTCGCTCGCCCCCACCGGCGCGCTGATGACCTTCATCGCGCTGTGGACCGGCTCGCTGTGGGGCCGCCCGACATGGGGCACCTACTGGGCTTGGGACGCGCGGATGACGTCGGAACTCATCCTGCTCTTCCTCTATCTCGGCGTGATCGCGCTGCGCAACGCCATCGACGACCCGCGCCGCGCGGACCGCGCCTGCGCGGTGCTCTCGCTGGTCGGCGCGATCAACATCCCGATCATCTACTACTCGGTCAAGTGGTGGAACACGCTGCACCAGGGCTCGTCGATCAACATCGGCGCGGCGCCGAAGATGGCGACGATCATGCTCACCGGCATGCTCGTCATGTCGTTCGCCGCCTGGTTCTACGCGATCGCGGTGTCGCTGCATCGCGTGCGGGCGATCATCGTCGAGCGCGAGCGGGGCTCCGCCTGGGTCAACGCATTGCGTGAGGTGCGCGCAGCATGAGCGAATTCCTTGCCATGGGTGGCTTCGCCTTCTACGTGTGGGGCGCCTACGGCGTCACCGCGCTCGTCATCGTCATCGAGGTCTTCGCCGTGCGGGCGCGCGCGCGCGCAGCGCTCGAGGAGGCCCGGCTCGCCGGGCCCGAGGAGCCCGTACCGACCATAACCCCCGGAGGTGCCTGATGAAAGCCCGCCATCGCCGCTTTGCCTGGATCGGGGCCGGCGTCGTCCTGCTCGGCGTCGCCGCCGCGCTGGTGCTCAACGCGTTCCAGTCGAACCTCGTCTTCTTCTTCACACCGTCGCAGGTCGCCGCCAAGGAGGCGCCGCAGGGGCGCACCTTCCGGGTCGGCGGACTGGTCGAGGAGAAGAGCCTGCAGCGCGAAAAGGACGGCCTCACCATCCGCTTCAACGTCACCGACACGGCGAAGACGATTCCCGTCGTCTACACCGGCATCCTTCCCGACCTCTTCAAGGAGGGAAAGGGCGTCGTGGCGCAGGGCCAGATCGGGCCGGACGGCGTCTTCCGCGCGTCCGAAGTGCTTGCCAAGCACGATGAGAACTACATGCCGCCGGAGGCCGCCGACGCGGTCAACAAGGCGCACGGCGCCGCCGCCGCCGAAAAGACGGCCAAGACCCTGAAGCCCTGACCGAGGACCTGCTGATGATTCCCGAAATCGGACATTTCGCGCTGATCCTCGCGCTGCTGCTGGCCACCGTCCTCGGCACGCTGCCGCTCGTCGGCGCGCAGCGCGGCGTCGACGCCTGGATGGCGGTCGCCCGGCCGGCGGCGAAGGGACTGTTCCTGTTCGTCGTCGTCGCCTGGTGCTGCCTCGCCTATTCGTTCGCGACCAGCGACTTCTCGGTCGTCAACGTCGCCACCAACTCGAACACGCAGCTGCCGCTCGAGTACAAGATCGCAGCGTCCTGGGGCTCCCACGAGGGCTCGATGCTGCTGTGGGTGCTGATGCTGACCGGCTGGACCGCGGCGGTGGCGATGTTCTCGCGGCACCTGCCCGAGGAGATGGTCGCGCGCGTGCTCGGCGTGATGGGCCTCGTCTCCGTCGGGTTCCTGCTGTTCATGCTGGTCACCTCCTACCCGTTCGACCGGCTGTTCCCGCCGGCACCGGAGGGACGCGACTTGAACCCGCTGCTGCAGGACCCGGGCATGGTGTTCCACCCGCCACTGCTCTACATGGGCTACGTCGGGTTCTCGGTCGCGTTCGCGTTCGCCATCGCGGCGCTCCTCGGCGGCAAGCTCGACGCGACCTGGGCACGCTGGTCGCGGCCGTGGACGACGCTCGCGTGGTGCTTCCTCACCCTCGGAATCATGCTCGGCAGCTGGTGGGCGTACTACGAGCTGGGCTGGGGCGGCTGGTGGTTCTGGGATCCGGTCGAGAACGCGTCGTTCATGCCCTGGCTCGTCGGCACGGCGCTCATCCACTCGCTGGCGGTAACGGAGAAGCGCGGCACGTTCAAGGCCTGGACGGTGCTGCTCGCGATTTGCGCGTTCTCGCTATCGCTGATGGGTACGTTCCTGGTCCGCTCGGGCGTGCTGACCTCGGTGCACGCGTTCGCGACCGACCCGCGCCGCGGCGTCTTCATCCTGCTCTTCCTCGCCATCGTCATCGGCGGCTCGCTGGCGGTGTTCGCCGTGCGCGCCCCCAGGGTCGGCGGCGGCGGGCGCTTCGACGCGGTGTCGCGCGAGTCGATGCTGCTCGCGAACAACGTGCTGCTGATCGTCGCGACGGGCTCGGTGCTCCTCGGCACGCTGTACCCGCTGTTCCTCGACGCGCTGTCGCTGGGCAAGATCTCCGTCGGCCCGCCGTACTTCGACGCCGTGTTCGTGCCGGTGATGACGCCGCTCGTCTTCCTGATGGGCATCGGTCCGATCGCCCGGTGGAAGGAGGCGAAGCTGCCCGATCTGTGGCTGCGCCTGCGCTGGGCGCTGGCGGTCAGCGTCGTCAGCGCGCTCGTCGTTCCCTTCGTCACCGGCAGCTGGTCGCCGATGAAGAGCTTCGGCCTGCTGCTCGCGTTCTGGATCGTCGCCTCCGCGGCAGTCGCGGTGCTCGATCGCGTGCGCGGCATGCGTTCCGGCGCGCTCGCGCAGCTCGCCCGGCAACCGAGGAGTTTCTGGGGGATGATCCTCGCCCACCTGGGCGTCGCGGTGTTCATCGTCGGCGTCACCGTGGTCAAGGGCTACGAGACCGAGCGCGACGTGCGGATGGCGGTCGGCGACACCGTGACCGTCGGTCGGCACACGTACCGCTTCGACGGCGTGACGGAGCGCACCGGCCCCAACTTCCGCGCGACGCGCGGCAGCTTCAGCGTGTCGAGGGACGGCGCGCAGGTCGGCGTGATGCACCCGGAGAAGCGCGTCTACAACGCCGGCGGGATGCCGATGACCGAGGCGGCGATCGACAGCGGCCCCTTCGGCGACCGGTACGTCTCGCTGGGCGATCCGGTCGGCGGCGGCGCCTGGAGCGTGCGCGTCTACAGCAAGCCATTCGTCACCTGGATCTGGGGCGGCTGCATCCTGATGGCGTTGGGAGGATTCATCGCCCTCACCGACCGGCGCTATCGGACGGTGACGCGCCGCGAGGCGGTGCTGCCGAAGGGCGCTCGCGCTGCCGGCGCCGACTAAGATGACGCCCCCCCGTTGCTCACTTTGTGCGGCAGAGCCGCATCCCGCTTCGCGGGACCAGCCTTCGGCTGTCCTGCGGCCTTCGGCCTGGTGTTCGCTGCCCCCCGCGGGGGCGCACAGTGCGCTTCGGACGGCCGTGCGCGCACTGCCGCATGATTAGGAGTCCCGGATGAAGGTCGCGCTCGCCGGCGCCGGCGCCTTCGGCGTCAAGCACCTGGAAGCCATCGCGAAGATCGACGGCGTGGACGTGGTCTCGCTCGTCGGTCGCACGCTCGACGCGACCCGCGAGGTCGCCGCGCGCTTCGGCGTAGGCCACGTGACGACCGAGCTGGCGGAAAGCCTCGCCCGGCCCGACGTCGATGCGGTGATCCTGTGCACGCCGACGCAGATCCACGCCAGCCAGGCGATCGCCTGCCTCGAGGCGGGCAAGCACGTGCAGGTGGAGATCCCGCTCGCCGACCGCCTCGCCGATGC
>DATIUK010000113.1:0-1892 GCA_035466885.1 Casimicrobiaceae bacterium | reverse complement strand
CGCCAGCTGCCCGAGCGGCAGCATCGCGCCGTCCATCGTCGGCACCAGCACGCTGGCGGCGATCTGCTGCGGATCGCCGCGAAGCTCGCGCGGGTACCGAACGCTGACGCCGAAACGCTCGCGGCCCTCGACAGTCGTCGTTACCATCTCGCCGCCCAGCGCGATCGCTATCACGTCCTGCAAGTCGCCGACGGCGAGTCCGTAGCGCGCCAGCGCCTGCCGATTGGGCTCGATGTCGAGGTAGTAGCCGCCGGTGATCCGCTCGGCGAAGGCGCTCGTCGTCCCGGGGACGTTCTTGACCACTGTTTCGATTTCCTTGGCCAGGCGTTCCATCTCGTTCAGGTCCTTGCCGAAGACCTTGATGCCGATCGGGGTGCGGATGCCGGTCGACAGCATGTCGGTGCGCGCCTTGATCGGCATTGTCCAGGCGTTCGACACGCCGGGAATCTGCAACGCCTTGTCCATCTCGGCGATGAGCTTGTCGGTGGTCATCCCGGCGCGCCACTCGGCTTCGGGCTTCAAGTTGATCACCGTCTCGAACATCTCGACCGGGGCCGGGTCGGTCGCGGTCTGCGCGCGCCCCGCCTTGCCGAAGACCGACGCGACCTCGGGGAAGCTCTTGATGATCTTGTTCTGCGTCTGGACCAGTTCGGCCGCCTTGGTGATCGACATCGCCGGCAGCGACGTCGGCATGTAGAAGAGCGTTCCTTCGTTGAGCGTCGGCATGAACTCCGTGCCGAGGCGCATCGCCGGCCACGCAGTGGCGGCCAGCACCGCGACGGCGAGAAGGATGGTGACGACCTTGAAGCGCATCACCGTGGCGATGATCGGCCGGTAGGCCCAGATCAGGAAGCGATTGACCGGATTCTTCGCCTCCGGCATGACCTTGCCGCGGATGAACAGCATCATCAGCACCGGCACCAGCGTCACCGACAGCAACGCGGCGCCGGCCATGGCAAAGGTCTTGGTGAAGGCCAGCGGCGAAAAGAGGCGCCCCTCCTGGCCTTCGAGGCTGAACACCGGCAGGAACGACACGGTGATGATGAGCAGCGAGAAGAAGAGCGCCGGTCCCACCTCGCGGCAGGCGTCGATCATCGCCTGCGTCCGCGATTCGCCCGGCTTCATGCGCTCGAGATGCTTGTGCGCGTTCTCGATCATCACGATCGCGGCATCGATCATCGCGCCGACGGCGATGGCGATGCCGCCCAGGCTCATGATGTTGGAATTCATGCCCAGGAGGCGCATGGCGATGAACGCGATCAGGATGCCGACCGGCAGCATAAGGATCGCCACCAGCGCGCTGCGCACATGCAGCAGGAAGACGATGCACACCGCCGCGACGATCAGGCTCTCCTCGATCAGCGTGCGCTTCAGGGTGTCGATGGCGCGGTGGATGAGGTCCGAACGATCGTAGGTGGTGACGATTTCCACGCCCGCCGGCAGCCCGCTCTTCACCTCCTCGATCTTGGCCTTGATGCCGTGGATCACCTCCAGGGCGTTCTGGCCGTAGCGCGCCATCGCGATGCCCGACACGACCTCGCCCTCGCCGTTGAGTTCGGTCAGGCCGCGGCGCTCGTCGGGCCCGAGTTCCACGCGGGCGATGTCGCGGATCAGCACCGGCGTCCCCTTGTCGCTCTTCACCACCAGCTGCTCGATGTCGGCGCTCCCGCGCAGGTAGCCACGGCCACGCACCATGTACTCGGCCTCGGCCATTTCGATCACGCGCCCGCCGACGTCGCGATTCGACTCGCGGATCACCTGCGCGACCTTGGCCAGCGGAATGTTGTAAAGCAAGATCGCCACGGAAAGCGAGAGGTTGGTCGCGAGGAGGATGTCGAGCAGCCACGTGGGAAGCGGGACGATGAGCATCGCCACCACACCGACCACGAGCG
>DATIUK010000112.1:0-15455 GCA_035466885.1 Casimicrobiaceae bacterium | reverse complement strand
CAGCACGCCGAAGTAGACCGGGTCGATCCCGGCCAACTTGACCAGCGGCATCAGCACCGGGGTGAGGATCAGCACGGTCGGCGTGAAGTCGAGCGCGGTTCCCACCACCAGCACCAGCACCATCATCGCGATCATCAGCAGCGTCTTGTTGGCGATCAGCGGCTCGAGCAGGATGCCGAGCTCGCCGGGGATGTTGGCCTGGGTGATGAGCCACGACGAGATGCCGCAGGCCGCGACCAGGAACATCACGACGGCCGTCATCTTCGCGGCGGCGAGCACGACGCCGTAGAGCTTGGAGGGCTTGAGCTCCTTGTAGACGAACATGCCGACGAACGCCGCGTAGACGACGGCGACCACGGCGGCCTCGGTGGGCGTCGCCCAGCCGAAGCGGATCGAGCCCAGCACGAAGATCGGCATCGCCAGTGCGAATGCGCCATCGCGCAGCGTGTGCAGCCGATGCCTCCAGCCGCTGCGCGGCAGCGTCGTCAGGGCTTCCTTGCGGGAAACCCACCACCAGGCGACGAACAGCGACAGGCCAAGCAGCACCCCGGGAACGATGCCGGCGACGAACAGTCGTGGTATCGAGACGTTGGCGGCGACGCCGAAGACGACGAAGCCGATCGACGGAGGGATCACCGGGGCCACGATGCCGCCCGCGGCAATCAGCCCCGCCGAGCGCGGGATGTTGTAGCCGGCCTCGCGCATCATCGGGATCAGGATCGCGGCCAGCGCGGCGGTGTCCGCCGCCGCCGAGCCCGACAGCGACGCCATGATGATCGCCGCGACGATGGCGACGTAGCCGAGGCCGCCGTGGCGGTGGCCGATCAGCGCCAGCGCGAAATTGACGATCCGCTTCGACAGCCCGCCGGCGTTCATGAGCTCGCCGGCGAGCAGGAAGAAGGGAATCGCCAGCAGCACGAAGTTGTCGGCGCCGTCGAGGATCTTCTGCGCGACGATCTGGCTGTCGTAGATCCCCAGCCAGGCCATCAACGCGATGCCGCAGATGATGAGCGAGAAGGCGACCGGCACGCCGATCGCCATCGCGCCCATCAGCGAGACGAGGAAGATCGTGACGGTCATCGCGCGGCGGCTCCGTCCGACTTCACTCGAGACCGCGCTTGATGTGCACGGCTTCGTCGAGCTCGAAGGTCCCGGCGAAGACCGCCAGCTCGCGCTCGCTCACGTTGCCGGTGAACGCGCGTGCGAGGCGCAGCAGCACCATCAGGCCGATGGCGATGCTGGTGAAGTAGCCGACGCCGAACACCCACAGCATCGACAGGCCCGAGACCGGCGCGACGTTGCTCGCGTTGATCGCCGCCTGCTTCCAGGTGCCCCAGAAGAACACCGCGCAGCAGAACAGGATCAGCGCGTCCGATGTCATCATGCAGGCGATGCGCCCCCTGCGGCCGAACTTGCCCACCAGCATGTCGACGCCGAGGTGCAGGTGCTCGCGCATGACGACCACCGCGCCGATGAACGTCAGCCAGACGAAGAAGTAGCGGCTCATCTCCTCGGAGATGTCGAGCCCCGAATCCACCGTCCAGCGCAGCACGACGTTGACGAAGACCATCAGCACCATGGCGGTGAGCAGGAAGACCATCAGCCGCTCGAGGAAGCGGAAGAACGTCGCCTCGACGGCGGCGAAGGCGCCGGGCAGCAGGTTCACGCGCAGACCTCCGCGGCGACGATCGGACCCTGCCCGATCGTGTACTCGATGTCGCCACGCGCCGACTCGATCAGCGTTGCGGCTGCGTCCCCGGCACGGAGCGGATCGCCGGCGATCACCGCGTCGAGGAGCTCGCGGTGCATCGGCAGCGACCCGCGCGCGCCGGCCATGCTTCGCACCGACAGGCGGAACGAGACGCGCAGCAGCGCCGAGAACACCGGGGAGAGGCCGGCGATGAACTGGTTGTGCGTCGCGGTGAGCAGGCTCTCATGGAAGGCGAGGTCGGCCGTGAGGTACTGCGCGTGTCGTTCGCCGTGTGCCCCGGCGACCATCGCCGCGTACGCCGTTTCGCCGGCGGCGATGTCCTCGGCGCTCGCGGCGCGCGCCGCGAGGCGCGCCGCCGCGGGCTCGATCGCGAGGCGAAGCTCGAAGAGATCCCGCACGAACGCCTCGTCGACGCCGGCCTCGAGGCGCCAGTTGACGACGTCCGGATCGAAGTGGTTCCACGCCGAGCGCGGGCGCACGCGCGTACCCAGGCGCGGTCCGGTGACGACCAGGCCCTTCGCCGTCAGTGTTTTCAGCGCTTCACGCACGACGGTGCGGCTCACCGCGAGTTCCTCGCCGATGGCGGGCTCGATCGGCAGCGAATCGCCGGGCGCAAAGCGACCACCGACGATCCAGCTGGCGATCTTGTCGACGCTCGCGTGCCGGCGTTGGGTGCGGATCATGGCGCCAATGATATTTGTATGATGATTGGTGTCAATGGGTTCCGGTGCCGCCGCCGAGCGATTTTCCCTCGACCGGGGGGTGACAGTCCGCACCAAGATGTTGCTTCTGACGCACCGAGACGGTGCAAACGCATTCGATTCGGTTGGGTCGGATAGATTTTTATTGCTTAAAAACAATTAGTTGACAGCGAGGCACAGAGTCTGCTTGTGTCTGCCCGATTTCGGGCATCGACGCCCAATGCCAGAGCAGAGCCGGGGCACTCCGCTGCACCGACCCCGGCCGCCGAACCACCTCCACCGCCACGGGGACTCCATGGAAGCCATCAAGGCCGGCAACGACACGCTGTTCATACTTCTTGGCGCCATCATGGTGCTCGCCATGCACGCGGGCTTCGCGTTTCTCGAGCTGGGCACGGTGCGCAAGAAGAACCAGGTCAACGCGCTGGTGAAGATCCTGGTCGACTTCGGCGTGTCGACGATGGCGTATTTCTTCATCGGCTACTGGATCGCCTATGGCGCGCACTTCTTCGCCGGTGCCGAGACGCTGGCGCAGAAAAACGGCTACGAGCTGGTCAAGTTCTTCTTCCTGCTGACATTCGCTGCGGCGATTCCCGCCATCGTCTCCGGCGGCATCGCCGAGCGAGCCCGGTTCAATCCGCAGCTCATCGCGACATTCCTGTTGGTCGGCTTCGTCTATCCGTTCTTCGAGGGCATCGCCTGGAACCAGCACTTCGGCGTGCAGGCGTGGCTGAAGTCCGCGTTCGGCGAGGAGTTCCACGACTTCGCGGGCAGCGTCGTCGTCCACGCGATGGGCGGCTGGATCGGCCTCGTCGCGGTGCTGCTGCTGGGCGCCCGGCGCGGTCGCTACACCAAGGAAGGGGCGATTTCCGCGCACCCGCCGTCGTCGATCCCGTTCCTGGCGCTCGGGGCGTGGATCCTCACCGTCGGCTGGTTCGGTTTCAACGTGATGTCGGCGCAGACACTGGAGAGGATATCGGGCCTCGTCGCCGTCAACTCACTGCTGGCGATGGCGGGCGGCACGCTGGCCGCACTCATCGCCGGTCGCAACGACCCGGGCTTCGTCCACAACGGCCCGCTCGCGGGGCTGGTAGCCGTGTGCGCGGGTTCGGACGTGATGCACCCGCTGGGCGCGCTCGTCACCGGCGCGGTCGCGGGCGGGCTGTTCGTCGTGCTGTTCACTCTGACCCAGAACCGCTGGAAGATTGACGACGTGCTGGGCGTGTGGCCGCTGCACGGCATGTGCGGCGCCTGGGGCGGCATCGCCGCCGGCATCTTCGGCAGCAAGGCGCTGGGCGGCATGGGCGGCGTCGCGTTCGGCTCGCAGCTCGCCGGCACGGTGCTGGCGATCGTGATCGCCGCGGCGGGCGCCGCGCTGGTCTACGGCGCGCTCAAGGCGATGACCGGCCTGCGCCTCGACGCCGAGGAGGAGTTCAACGGCGCCGACCTCACCATCCACAAGATCACGGCCACGCCGGAGCGCGAGCCGTCGTGGTGAGCCCGCGCGGCGCGGCGCGCCCTACGTCCGCGCCCGCTGAACCCGCCGCACCGAGTCGACGCGCCGGACCGCGCGCACGACGTGCGCGAGGTGATTGCGGTCCTTCACCTGGACGCTGAAGAAGATCGCGCTGACTTCGCCGCCGTCGGGGCGCTCCAGCGACACGTTGTCGATGTTGGCCTCGGCGTCGGCGATCGCCAGCGCCAGTTCGGCGAGGAGCCCGCGGCGGTCCTCGATCAGCAGGCGGATGCCTGCGTCGAAAACGCCATCGACGTCGTGCGCCCACTCGACATCGACCAACTGCTCGGGGTCGGCGTGCTGCTTCCTGAGCGTCGCGCAGTCGCGGGTGTGGACCAGGAGGCCCTGGCTCTTGCGGAACTGGCCGATCACCTTGTCGCCGGGGATCGGCCGGCAGCACTTGGCGTACTGGATCGCCACGCCCTCGACGCCGCGCAGCGTCAGCGCGCCCGTCCGGTTCGCCGCCGCCGCGGTGGTCGACGGGTCGGCGCCGCGGCCGGCGACGCGCGTCAGCGCCTGCGCGACGACGAACGACAGCCGCTTGCCCACGCCGATGTCGGCGAGGATCTCGAGCTGGCTCTTGGCGCCGTACTCGCGCTGCAGCGCCTCCCAGCGCTCCCAGGTGATCTCGGCCGGGGAGGCCTTGAGCGTCGCCAGCGCCTGGGTGAGCAGGCGCTCGCCCAGCGCGGCGGACTCCTTCTGCTGCAGGCCCTTGAGGAAGTGCCGGATCCGCGACCGGGCCTTGCCGGTGCCGACGAACGACAGCCACGACGGGTTGGGGCGCGCGGTCGGCGAGGTCAGGATCTCGACGTGGTCGCCGTTCTTCAACTCGGTGCGCAGCGGCATCAGCTCGTAGTTGATCCGCGCGGCGACGCAGTGGTGGCCGATGTCGGTGTGGACCGTGTAGGCGAAGTCGACCGCGGTCGCGCCCTGCGGCAGCGCCATGATCTTGCCCTTGGGCGTGAACACGTAGACCTCGTCGGGGAAGAGGTCGCCCTTGATGTTCTCGAGGAACTCCTTCGAGTCGCGCGACTCGGACTGGATCTCCAGCAGGCTCTGCAGCCAGCGCGCGGTGTCGCGCTGTGCCTGCGCGAGGTCGAGCTCGCCGCCGGACTTGTACAGCCAGTGCGCGGCCACCCCCGCCTCGGCGATGCGGTTCATGTCGTGGGTGCGGATCTGGGCCTCGAGCGGCGTGCCGAAGGGACCGAACAGCGTCGTGTGCAGCGACTGGTAGCCGTTGGCCTTGGGGATCGCGACGTAGTCCTTGAACTTGCCCGGGATCGGCTTGTAGAGGCCGTGCAGCACGCCGAGCGCGGCGTAGCAGCCGGTGCTGTCCGGGACCAGGACCCGGACGCCGAAGATGTCGAACACCTGCGAGAACGAGTAGCGCTTTTCGCGCATCTTCTTGTAGACCGAGTAGATCGATTTCTCGCGCCCGGTGACCGCGGCGGCGATGCCGCTCTTGGCGAAGCCGTCGCGGATCACGTCGAGCAGCCGGTTCATCACCTCGCGCCGGTTGCCGCGCGCGGCCTTGATCGCGTTCGCGAGCACCCGGAAGCGCAGCGGGTAGAGGTGCTTGAACGCGAGGTCCTGCAGTTCGACGTACAGCGCGTTCAGGCCCAACCGGTTGGCGATCGGCGCGTAGATGTCGATCGTCTCGCGGGCGATGCGCCGGCGGTGCGCCGGGGCCATCGCGTCGAGTGTGCGCATGTTGTGCAGCCGGTCGGCGAGCTTGATCAGGATGACGCGCACGTCCTGCGCCATCGCCAGCAGCATCTTGCGAAAGCTCTCGGCCTGCGCCTCCTCGCGCGAGGTGAACTCGATCTGGTCGAGCTTGGAGACCCCGTCGACCATGTCGGCGACGGGCTTGCCGAACTTGGACTCGAGCTCCGCCTTGGTGACGGCGGTGTCCTCCATCACGTCGTGCAGCAGCGCCGCGGCGAGACCCTGCGCGTCCAGCCGCCACTGGGAGAGGATGCTGGCCACCGCCAGCGGGTGCGTGATGTAGGGCTCGCCCGACTTGCGAAACTGCCCGACGTGCGCCGAGTCGGAGAACTGGTAGGCGCGCTCGACGAGCGCGACATCGGTCAGCGGCAGGTAGTTGCCGAGGTGCCGGGTGAACTCGCTGATGTCCGACATGCCCCGCCGCTGCCGCTGCAGCGCCGTCGCGTCCGTCAGCTCTGGGCTTTCAACAGCATCTCGATGCCGACCTTGCCCGCGGCGACTTCGCGCAGGGCGATGACCGTGGGCTTGTCGCGGTCGACCTCGACCAGCGGCGTCGAGCCGGCGCTGATCTGCCGCGCGCGGTTGGTGGCCGCGAGCGTCAGCTCGAAGCGGTTGGGGATGCGGGCGAGACAGTCATCGATGGTAATGCGAGCCATGGCCGGGGTACCTCATGCAGGAGTTCAGGATCGGGGTGCCAACAGCGATGCGACCAAGGCCGAATGCCGGGTCCGCTGCTGCGCGGCGCGCAGGCGACTCGCCCGGACGACGGCGGCGAGATCCGCCACGGCAGTCGCAAAGTCCTGATTAATAATAACATAATCGAACTCGCCGCAGTGGCGCATTTCTTCCTGCGCGGCATCGAGCCGGCGGGCGATGACGTCGCTCGTGTCCTGGCCGCGTTTTTCGAGCCGCTCGCGCAGCTCGGGAAGCGACGGGGGCAGGATGAACACGTGCACCGACGACGGGATGAGGCCGCGAACCTGGGCGGCCCCCTGCCAGTCGATCTCGAGCAGCACGTCGCCGCCGGCGTTCACCTGCTGCCTGAGCCATGTCGACGAGGTTGCGTACCAGTTGCCGTGAACGTGCGCGTGCTCCAGGAGCTCGCCGGCGGCCATCAGCGCCATGAACCTGGGTTCGTCGACGAAGTGGTAGTGGACGCCGTCGACCTCCCCGGGGCGCGGGGGGCGCGTCGTGTACGACACCGACAGCCGGATGGCGCGGTCCTGCTCGAGCAGGGCGTTGACGATGCTGGTCTTGCCGCCGCCCGACGGCGCTGCCACGACGAACAGGTTGCCGGTCGGTACGGGAGCGTCGGAGGCGTGGCTGTCGCGATTCACCTTGGGATCCTGCGGCCCGGTCGCGCGCCGCGCGCCGGCGCGGAGTCACCCGGCAACTCGGATTGTACCGAGTCCGCCGCCGCGCCGCGCTAGACTGGCGGTTTCCAGGCCTCGAACTGAAATGCCCGCGACGCGTCTGACCTTGTTGCTGCTCGCCGTCGCGCTGCTGATCGCCTACGCGGCCGTCCTCGGCGATTGGAGTGCATCGCCGCGGGAGCGCAACGAGGCGCTGAAGTGGGTGGTGCACCTGGTCGGCGACCTGCACCAGCCGCTGCACTCGGGCGTGGGTCCCGAGGGGGGCGGCATCGGCGTCGCGGTCGAGGGCGTGCGCGTCAAGGCGGGAACGTCGTTGCACGACCTGCGGGACCACGAGATCGGCAATCGCGCGGTGGCGCTGGCGCCGCTCGTCGCCGCCGCGCCCGACGCTGCAATGCTCGCGGCCGCAGCGATCAGCGCCGCCGCTTGAGTTCGACCTGGACCAGATCCGGGCGGTCGGAGATGATGCCGTCGACGCCCATGTCGATGAGCTTGGCCATCATCGCCGGGTCGTTGACGGTCCAGGGGATCACGACGATGCCGAGCGAGCGTGCCTCGGCGAGCAGCATCGGCGTGAGAAACGTCTGGTTGGGCGCCCAGATCCTGCCGCCCGCCGCGTGAACGGCGCGCGGCACCGAGCCGCTGTGCTGCTCGGGCGCGAAGCCGGCGAGCCACGGCGACGGCTTGCCGTCGACGGGGGCCAGCGTTCGCGGCGAGGTGAGATACATCGTCCGGATCTCCGGCGCCTCCTTCTGCACGACCTGCAGCGTCCGCCAGTCGAACGACTGGATCATGAGCCGCCGCTCCATCCCGCCCCTGCGGATCTCGGCGATCACGCGGCGGGCGAACTCCTCGGGCGGCAGCGTCGCGGCAGGTTCGAGCGGCGAGATCTTGGTCTCGCAGTCGAAGCCGATCTTGTCGTTGCCCGACTTCTTCACCAGGTCGAAGAGGTCGGACAGGCGGGGAATCCGCGTTCCGTCGACCGGCTTCTGGTCGGGGAAGCCCTTCGCGTATTCGGTGCCGGGCTTGAGCCGCCCGACGTCGTAGCGCTGCAGTTCGTCGAAGGTGAGGGCGCTGATGTCGGGGCCCGGCTTGTCCAGCCAGTTGCCGTCCGGGCCGCGGGTGGTGTCCGGATTGAGCCGCAGGTCGTGGTGGATCACCACGACGCCATCTTTGGTGATCGCCATGTCGCACTCGATGGTGTCCACGCCGAGGTCGAGCGCTTTCTGGAACGCCGGCAGCGTGTTCTCGGGCATGAGACCCCGTGCGCCGCGATGCCCCTGGAGGTCGAACGCGTGGGCGGGGAGGGCGACGAGGCCGGCGAGAAGGAGGACGAGGCGAAACATCGGGGTCTCCGGGCTGGGGGTGGCGCCTTCCAGCGCGTCCTTTGCGGGCGCGGCATGGAGGCAACGATCGGGCAGATGTGACCTGCATTCTGCACCTGACCGCTCGGTTCGACGAAATCGAGGGCGGCCGCGGAGGACTCGCCGCACCCTGTTTGTTACCATCGCAGTTCGCACTCGACGACCCGTCGCCGACAGCGGCGGTGCGCACGCCGACATTCGCCCTGGCGCGCGATCAGACCGGCGTGCCGTAATGCCCTCGCGCAGGAACACGATGCGTCGACAGGATGCGACGATGACAGCGACGATCCCACGTCCCCCCGATTTCCACAGCCGCCAGGCGATCCTCGACCACGTGCGGCACACGCTGGGCTTCTACCATCCCCGCGCGATCGATCCTTCCGGCGGCTTCTACCACTTCTTCAAGGACGACGGCACCGTCTTCGATGCCCACACCCGCCACCTGGTGAGCAGCACGCGATTCGTCTTCGTCTGGGCGATGGCCGCGCGGCACTTCCCCGACACGCCGGCGTATCTCGACAACGCACGGCGCGCGGTCGAGTTCCTGCGCGGCGCGCACCGCAATCCGGCGACCGGCGGCTACGCTTGGAAACTCCGCTGGGCGGGCGGTCGCGCCGAGGTGCAGGACGGCACCAACCACTGCTACGGCCTCGCTTTTGTCCTGCTCGCCTATGCGCACGCGCTCTGCGCCGGCATCGGCCAGGCCCGAGCGTGGCTCAACGAGACGTTCGACCTCATGGAGCAGCGCTTCTGGCTGCCCGACCACGGCCTCTACGCCGACGAGGCGACGCCGGACTGGCAGCTGCAGCCCTACCGCGGCCAGAACGCCAACATGCACGCGACCGAGGCCTGCCTCGCGGCCTACGAGGCCACCGGGGAACGGCGTTTCCTGGACCGCGCGGAACTCGTCGCCACGAACATCACGCAGCGCCAGGCGGCGCTCACCGACGGACTGATGATCTGGGAGCACTACAAGAGCGACTGGTCGGTCGACTGGGACTACAACCGGAACGACATGACCAACATCTTCCGGCCCTGGGGTTACCAGCCGGGCCACTTCACCGAGTGGGCCAAGCTCCTGATCCTGCTCGAACGGCAGCGCCCGCTGCCGTGGCTGCTGCCCAGGGCCGAGGCCCTGTTCGACCTCGCGTTCCGGCGCGCGTGGGACGACGAGAACGGCGGCCTCTACTACGGCTTCGCGCCCGATTTTGGCATCTGCGACGACCGCAAGTACCACTGGGTGCAGTGCGAGAGCCTCGCCACCGCCGCAGTGCTGGGCCGGCGCACCGGGCAGGCGAAGTACTGGGACTGGTACGACCGGCTGTGGGCGTACTGCTGGCGGTACTGGGTCGACCACGAGCACGGCGCGTGGTTTCGCATCCTCTCGCGCGACAACGTCAACACCACCGACGAGAAGAGCCCCGCCGGCAAGGTGGACTACCACACCACCGGCGCGTGTTACGAGATCCTGAGGGCGCTGGATGGCTGACACGGTGGCCGCACTCCTGCCCCGCTTCGTCGCCGTCGGCGAGGCGCTGACCGACCTGATCCGCGTCGAAGGCGACCACTGGATCAGCAAGGTCGGCGGCTCGACCTGGAACGTCGCGCGCGCCGTCGCCGCGCAGGGCATCGACAGCGCGTTCGCCGGCGCGATCAGCCGCTGCTGGTTCGGCGATGCGCTCTGGCGGGCGAGCGAGGCGGCCGCCCTCGACCTTCGCTTCCTGCAGCGCGTCGAGCGTTCGCCGCTGCTGGCGATCGTCACCGAGAGCCGCCCGCCCCGCTACTACTTCATCGGCGACGACAGCGCCGATCTCCACTTCGACCCGGAGGCGCTGCCGCCCGGTTGGCAGGCCGATGTCGCGTCGGTCCACTTCGGCGGCATCAGTCTCGCCCGTTCGCCGCTCGCCGAACGGCTGGTGGCGCTGGCCGCGCGGCTCTGCGCCGCCGGCGTGCCGATCAGCTACGACCCCAATTTCCGCAACCTGATGGACGAGCGCTATCTCCCGACCTTCGAGCGCATGTGCCGGCTCGCGAGCGTGATCAAGCTGTCCGACGAGGACGTCACGGGCCTCATGCGCACCGACGAGCCGAGGCGCGCCCTGCAGTGCGTGCGGGAGTGGAATCCCCGCGCGTGGTGGCTCTACACGAAGGGTGCGGACGGCGCGCAGCTGTTCACCCCAGCGGGCCACTGGCAGGCCCGCCCCCCGGCGATCGAAGTGGCCGACACGGTGGGCGCCGGCGACGCCAGTATCGCCGCGCTGGTCGCGAGCAGGATGCTGATGCCCGACGGCTCCCCGGCCGAGCATCTCGGGTACGCGGTCGCCGCGGGAACCGCCGCGTGCCAGTCCACCGGTGCGACGCCGCCGACGCGGGAGGCGACGCTGGCGCTGCTGCAACGGATCGTAGTGACGGAAGCCACCGGGTAGCCGCATCCGGATCTGCTGTCCCGGCCCGGTGCACGCCCATGCCGTGCCGCGAAAGCGGCGTCACTCGACGTTCTGCACCTGCTCGCGCATCTGCTCGATCAGCACCTTGAGCTCGAGCGAGGCCTGCGACAGTTCGGCGTCGACCGATTTCGAGCCCAGCGTGTTCGCCTCGCGGTGCAGCTCCTGCATCAGGAAGTCCAGCCGCTTGCCGGCGCTGCCGCCGGCGTTGAGCACGCGGCGCACCTCCGCGACGTGGGTGGTCAGCCGCGAGACCTCCTCGGCGACGTCGATCTTGGTCGCGAACAGCGCCAGCTCCTGCTTCAGCCGGTCCTGGTCGGGGTCGAGACCGGCTTCGCGCAGCCGGGTGCCGAGCTTGTCGACGAAGGCGGCGTGCAGCGCGGGAATCCGTGGCGCGACCCGGGCGACCTGCGCCTCGATGCCGGCGCAGTGCGCGTCCAGCATCGCCGCGGTCTTCGCTCCTTCGCGCCGGCGCGAGGCGGCGAGGTCGGCGAGCGCGCGGGTGACGAGCTCGTGGGCGCGCACGGCGAGCTCCTCGGGCGGCACCGAGGGTTCGGCCAGCACGCCGGGCCAGCGCAGGATCTCCGCGGTCGACAGCGGCGTCGCGCCGGGCGCGTGGGCGTGGACGGCGGCGGCCGCCGCGGCGAGCTGCTCGACGCGGGCGGTGTCGACCGCCAGCGACTGCGTGCCGGCCGCGGTCCGGTTGAGGGTGACTCGGCACTCGACCTTGCCGCGCTTCAACTCCGCGGCGATGCGCTCGCGCAACGCGCTCTCGAGGCCGCGCAGCTCGTCCGGCAGGCGCAGCTGCAGGTCGAGATAGCGGTGGTTGACGCTGCGCAGTTCGACGGCGAGCGAGACGCCGGGCAGGTCGGCCGCGACGGCGGCAAACCCCGTCATGCTGAGGATCATTGGCGGTTTTGGCCGGAATTGAGCATCTTTTCCGGCTTTACATTGGTGGGGTTCATCCGGAGAATGTATTGGTTATCCCCTCGGCGCGCAAGCTTGGGCGCCAACTTTGGCACGCGAATTGCGTGCATCGACGGAGTCCTGGCGCAAAGACAAGACCGACGTGGCCGTCACCAACCAAGCCCTGACCGGCGGATACCAGCTGCTCAACTACCGGATCGACCGGCAGATCAGCCGCGGCGGCTTTTCGATCGTCTATCGCGCGTTCGACGAGACCGGCGCCCCGGTCGCCATCAAGGAATACCTGCCGTCGTCGCTGGTGCTGCGCACCGAGGGCGACATCGTGCGCGCGAGCTCGGTCGAGAACCTCACCTCGTTCCGCTATGGGATGAAGTGCTTTTTCGAGGAAGGCCGCGCACTTGCCAAGATCAACCATCCCAACGTCGTCCGGGTGCTGAACTTCTTCCGCGCCAACGAGACCGTCTACATGGTGATGCGCTACGAGCGCGGGCGCACGCTGCAGCAGCAGATCCAGATGAAGCAGGACCAGATGTCGGAGCGTCTGGTCCGGCACGTGTTCATGCACCTGATGAACGGCCTGCGCGAGGTGCACACGCACAAGCTGCTGCACCTCGACATCAAGCCGGCAAACATCTACCTGCGCACCGACGGCAGCCCGGTGCTGCTCGACTTCGGCGCGGCGCGGCAGACGCTGACCACGGGCCGGCCCAAGCTCGCCCCGATGTACACGCCGGGGTTCGCCGCGCCCGAGCAGTACCGCGACCCGGATCGCCTGGGCCCGTGGACCGACGTCTACGGCGTCGGCGCGTCGATGTTCGCCTGCCTCGCCGCATTCGCGCCGCAGGCCGCCGACGCGCGGCTGCAGGAGGACCATCTGGTCGCGGCGAAGAAGATCTGGTCCGGCCAGTACTCGGACAACCTGCTGGAGGTGATCGACTGGTGCCTGCGCCTCGATCCGCTCGAGCGCCCGCAGTCGATCTTCGCGCTGCAGAAGGCGATCCGCGACATCCCGCCCCGGCGGCGCAAGCTCACGTTCTTCGACAACCTGAAGCGCCGGCTCTTCACCGAGATCGGCGCCTGATCCGCCGCGCGCCGTCCGCAGCCCGATGCGCTTCACGATCTTCCAGGACAGCCGCAAGGGCTCGCGCAAGGTCAACCAGGACCGGATCGCCTACACCTACGGCCGTGACACGCTGCTCCTGGTCGTGGCGGACGGCATGGGCGGGCACGCCGGCGGCGAGATCGCCGCCCAGATCTGCGCGCGCCTGTTCATCGAGCGCTTCCAGCAGGAGGCCAAGCCTGTACTGAAGCACCCGGTGCAGTTCCTGCAGGACTCGATGCTGCGCGCGCACGCCGCCTTGGGCTCCTACGCGGCGCAGTTCTCGATGCTGGAGACGCCGCGCACGACCTGTGTCGCCTGCGTCGTCCAGGCCGGGCAGGCTTACTGGGCACACGTGGGCGATTCGCGGCTGTACCTCTTTCGCCAGGGCGGGCTCATCGGGCAGACCAAGGACCACTCGAAGGTCCAGTACCTCATCGACCAGGGCCAGATCAGCGACGACGACGTCGCGACGCACCCCGACCGCAACAAGATCTTCAGCTGCCTCGGCGGGCTCGTCGACCCGGTCATCGACGTGTCGCGCCGGACGCCGCTGCGCAACGGCGACGTCATCGTCATGTGCACCGACGGCCTGTGGGGCGTGATGAAACGCGAGGAGATCGCCGACTGGCTCACCTCGACGCCGATCCTCACCACCGGGCCGCAGATGATGCGCGAGGCCGAGAAGCGCGGCGGCGGCGATGGCGACAACCTGTCGGCGATCGTCGTCCGGTGGGGCCCCGAGACGCTGGCCGAGCCGACGACGACGGTGACCGAGACCATGGGCCTCGGCGAGTTCGCGACCCAGATCGACCGCACCCTCACGCTCACCGACCGCACCGGCGTCCAGCGCGATCTCTCCGACGACGAGATCGAGCGGGCGATCGAAGAGATACAATCGACAATCCAGCGCTACCGGCGCTGACCGGCTGCAGCGGGCTGGCGCCGGCGTGGCCGGCGACACGTACGCCCGGCCTGGCCATCGGGGGCGACTGCCATCGGCCGATTCCCCGATGGACACTCGGCCGCCGCCGCCCGCACAATGCTGCGAGCCCGGCCGGCAGCATGGACCCAGCGGGGCCCGGTCACCGGCGTCAACCGGGGTCGGCACCTGCCCCTTTTCTTTCTGTCCTCTGTCCTCTGTCCTCTGTCCTCTGTCCTCTGTCCTCCGAATGCGCCAGCTCATCCTCGACACCGAAACCACCGGCCTCTACCCGGAGCAGGGGCACCGGATCATCGAGCTCGCCGGGCTGGAGCTCGTCGACCGCCGGCCGACCGGCCGCACCATCCACTTCTACGTCGACCCCGAGCGTGAGATCGACGAGGCCGCGGCCGAAGTCCACGGCATGACCTGGGACGACCTCAAGGGCAAGCCCCGGTTCGCCGACGTGGCGGCCGATTTCGTCCTGTTCGCGCGCGGCGCCGAGTGGGTGATCCACAACGCGCCGTTCGACCTCGCGTTCCTCGACGCCGAGTTCCGGCGCGCGGGCCTGCCCGGCTGCGCGACGCTGCACGCCGGCGTGATCGACACGCTGGCACTCGCCCGCGAGAACTTCCCGGGCAAGCGAAACAACCTCAACGCGTTGTGCGAACGCTTTGCCGTCGACAACGCGCACCGGACGCTGCACGGCGCGCTGCTCGACGCCGAGCTCCTGGCCGAGGTGTACCTCGCGATGACGCGCGGCCAGGAGACGCTGACCATCGACTTGCCGCCGCCGAAGGGCCTGCTCGCCGCGGCGGGTGCGGGCGGCGCGGGGCCGGGGAGCTCCGGGCAGCGGCCCGCCCTGCGGCGCATCGAGCCCACGCCCGAGGAGCTCGCGGCGCACGAGGCGTACCTCGCGGCGCTCGACGGGGAGATCAACGGGCACTGCCTGTGGCGGGGCCTCGTCGCTGGCGCCGGCTGACCGGGTGGGGATGAGCCGCCCGCGCGGGTTCGCCCGTCGCGTCATCAACCTGTCACACGCGGCGGGCATTGTGCACGGCCGGGTTGCGGGGGCCGCTGCCCGCCGTCCGCCGCCGATCCGATGAAGAACGCCGCTGCCACGCTGCTCAATCGCGAGCTCTCGCTGCTCGCCTTCAATCGCCGCGTGCTGTCGCTGGCCGTGGACGGCGACGTCCCGCTGCTCGAACGACTGCGGTTCCTTTGCATCCTTGGCAGCAACCTCGACGAGTTCTTCGAGATCCGGGTCGCCGGTATCAAGGAACAGCTGCGCAGCGGGCACGCGCCCGCCGGCATGACGGCGCCGGGGGCCCGGACGTTGCTGCGCCAGGTCGGCGCCGAGGTGCGGGCGCTGATCGCCGACCAGTACCGGCTACTGAACGACGAAGTGCTGCCGGCCCTGGCGCGCAAGGGCGTCCACCTGGTCCGCCGGACCGATTTTTCCGCCGCCGAGCGCGAGTGGGTCGCCCGCGCCTACGAGCGCGACGTCCGGCCGTTGCTGACGCCGATCGGTCTCGACCCGGCGCATCCGTTTCCGCAGGTCGTCAACAAGAGCCTCAACTTCATCGTCGAGCTCGCCGGCAACGACGCCTTCGGCCGCGAGACCTCGATCGCGATCGTCAAGGCGCCGCGGGTCCTGCCGCGATTGATGAAGC
>DATIUK010000111.1:0-7359 GCA_035466885.1 Casimicrobiaceae bacterium | reverse complement strand
TAGTGCTAAGGATTCTCATGCCGAAGAATTGCGAGCTGGCCTGTTGCGGCCCTAGCGACGCGACCAATCGGTGTCTTCAAGTCAACAACCAATGATGCAGGAAACTGAGTTTTCATTTCAGGCCGATAATGCGCACAGGCTAGCTCTTCGATTGTGGCAGGTCGATGGCTACGAGCCTCCGCGCCTTGTTTCCCTAATTAACGCTGGCGCTGGGATCGATTCCCGCTACTACGATCGCTTCGCCTCGTACCTTGCTGAGGCGGGAATTCCGAGCCTTGTGTACGACTACCGCGGCATCGGCCATTCTCGTCCCGAGATTATGCGTGGTTTCGAGGCGTCGGTAGAGGAGTGGGGCAGCAAAGACTGTGCCGTCACTCTTGAATGGCTGGCAGAGCGTTTCCCTTTGGCGAGGCGCGTCGTCATCGGCCACAGCGTGGGCGGATTCCTCACCGGCTTTGCGCGCAACGGCCACCTGATCGATCACATGGTCCTGGTCGGGTCGCATACCGGCTATTGGGGCGACTACGCGCCGGCGGCGCGGCCGGCAATGTTCCTGCTCTGGCACGCCTTCATGCCGGCAATCACCCGCCTGGTCGGCTACTTCCCGGGCCGGCGCCTGCGTCTGCTGGAGGATCTGCCGCGCGGCGTGGCGCTGGAGTGGGCGGCGCGGCGGAAGCCTGACTTCTGGTGGAACCTGCGCCGGCCGGACGGCACGCCCGATGTCGAGCGCATCGACGAGGTCCTCGGCCGGTTCCGGGCGATCCGTGCTTCGGTGCTGGCCCTGCGCTTCGACGATGATCCCTTCGCCACGCAGGCGGCGACCGAGCGCGTGCTGGGGCTCTACTCCGGGTGTCGTGCGGAGCAGCGGCTGATCACGCGTGCCGATGTCGGCGGGCAGAAGATCGGACACTTCGGGTTCTTTCGCAGCCGGTTCCGGGAAACGCTGTGGCCCGAGGTTCTGCATTGGCTGCAGAAGGAGCTCGCCGGCCCACGGCGCGAGCCCTTCTAGTCGGCGAGCTCGGCGCGGATCGCGTCGATTCTCGTGACGTCGGACAGGAAGGCGTCGACGCACAGCCGGTCGAAGTGCTTGCCGCGCTGGCTCTTCACGTACTCGAGCGCTTCCTGCGTCGACCACGGGCGCTTGTACGGCCGCTCGCTCACCAGCGCGTCGAAGACGTCGGCGATCGCGACGACGCGCGCGACGACCGGTATGTCCTCGCCATGCAGTCCGTTCGGGTAGCCGGTGCCATCGTATTTCTCGTGGTGCCCGAGCGCGATGATGGCGCCCATGCTGAGGTACTTGGACGGGCTGCCCTTCAGGATGTCGTAGCCGATGCGCGGGTGGTTGCGCATGATCTCGGTCTCGGTAGGGGTGAGCGGACCGGGCTTGAGCAGGATTGCATCCGGGATGCCGATCTTGCCGATGTCGTGCATCGGGGCGGCCACCTCGAGGACGTGGACGGTCTCGGCGCCCAGGCCGAGGTTGTGGCCGACCAGCGCCGAGTAACGCGCCATCCGGATCAGGTGGTTGCCGGTGGTCTCGTCGCGGTATTCGCCGGCCTTCGCGAGCTTCGACAGCGTCTCGAGCTCCCGCTCGTGGATCTCGGCCACCGACTTGTCGACCTGGTACTGCAGCACCCGCGCCTGGTCGGACAGCACGATCTTGTGCCGGCGCAGCTCCAGCAGGTTGGCACACCGGGCACGCGTCTCGTGCTCGTCCAGCGGCTTGATCAGGAAGTCGGTGGCGCCGGCCTCCAGCGCGTCGTAGCGGATGCGGCGTTCGTCGACGACCGTGATCACGACGATCGGGACGTCCACGCAATGCGCCAGGGACCGCAGCCTACGCACGAGCTCGATGCCGTCGAACTCCGGCAGCTTGTAGTCGGTCAGGATCATGTCGACGCGGTTGGTCCGCGCGTAGTCGAGCGCCCTGGCCGGCGTCTCGAAGAGCTCGAGGTGGAGCTTCGGGTCGATCTGGCGGACGATCTCGGCGAGCAGCAGGCGGCTGCTGAAGAGGTCGTCGATGATGAGCACCGTGTTGCGCTGGGCGCGCGCCAGGGCGAGTTCGGAAATCACGCCACTGGTGGTGCCGGCACGGATCGGCGCGACCGCCATCGAATTCTCCCCTTTTGACCTACCGTAATGGCAACGACCTTCCGGGTCTATCAAGCAAGATCAGTGCCGTTTGGACCGTCGGACGGGACGGCGAGCCTGACCGGCGGTTCCCGTGCCGGCCGGTGGCGCCGAACCGCGGCCGCGGCGGTCAGCCGCGCGGCCACTCGGTCGGGCCCCAGAACACAAAGGGCCGGCTTGGATCAACCAGGCCGGCCCGTATCTTGTGGTCGGGGCGAGAAGATTCGAACTTCCGACCCCCTGCACCCCATGCAGGTGCGCTACCAGGCTGCGCTACGCCCCGACGTAAACTGTAAATTATAGCCGCATTAGCTGTCGGGGCCTAGGAGCTGACGTATTTTCTGCAACTCCTGCCGCAATTCGGCAGCATCCGGCATCCCGTTTTCGGCCGTCGCGGGAGCTGTCGCGCCGCTGACACGGACCGCCGCTGCTGCCGCGTGGTGCTCCTTGCTCCGCGCGATCGGCGCGGATTCGGCGTCGTTCTCCAGCCGATGCCGCGCGCCGTTGATGGTGAAGCCCTGTTCGTAGAGCAGGTCGCGAATCCGGCGGATCAGCAGCACCTCGTGGTGCTGGTAATAGCGGCGATTGCCCCGGCGCTTCACCGGTTTCAGTTGCGCGAACTCCTGCTCCCAGTATCGCAGCACGTGGGGCTTGACCGCGCAGAGGTCACTCACCTCGCCAATCGTGAAGTACCGCTTGGCGGGGATCGGTGGCAGCTCGGTGATGCTAGCTCGGCTGTGTTCCGGCATGGTTCGCGGCCTCGACCATTGCCTTCAGCTTCTGGCTCGCGTGGAAGGTGACGACCCGTCGCGCGGTGATGGGAATCTCCTCGCCGGTCTTGGGATTGCGCCCCGGGCGTTGCGGCTTCTCGCGCAGCTGGAAATTGCCGAAGCCGGACAGCTTCACGCTGTCCCCTCGCTCCAGCGCCGACCGGATTTCCTCGAAAAATCGCTCGACCATGTCCTTGGCCTCGCGCTTGTTGAGCCCCAGCTGCTCGAAGAGCAGGTCGGCTAGTTCGGCTTTCGTCAGCGTCATGGGGTTTTCCTACTGGCGGAGCGAGGCACCGAACCGTTCGCTGACGATGCGCAACAGCCGCGCCACGATCGCGTCGATTTCAGGGTCCGTCAAAGTACGTTCAGTATCCTGCATAAGCACCAGAATCGCAAGGCTTTTCTTGCCAGGCGGCAGTCCGGTGCCGCGGTAGACGTCGAACAGCCGGACCGTGTCGACGTTTTCGACCCGCGCCTCGACCAGCGCGTCGACGACCGACTGCGCCGCGACCGCCTCGTCGATGACCAGCGCGATGTCGCGACGCACGATCGGCAGCCGCGAGATCGCCCGTGCCTGCGGCAGCGGGACCTCCGTCAGCGGGGCGAGGTCGAGCTCGAAGAGCACCGGGGCGCGCGGCAGCTCGAACGTCTTGACCAGCCGCGGGTGGAGCTCGCCCATCCAGCCGATCTCCCGGCCGGCCACGGCAATGGTCGCGCTGCGGCCCGGATGCAGCGCCGCGTGCCCGCCGCGCGAGGTGCGCAGCGGATGCGGCGCCACGAGGGCCTCGAGGTCTGCCTTGACGTCGAAGAAGTCGACCGGCCGGCCGGGGGCGCCCCACTGTTCGCCGAGCGCGTCGCCGTAGGCGAGCCCGCCGATGCGCAGTGGCTGGTCGCAGCCCGGTGCCGTGCGCAGAAAGCAGCGTCCGACCTCGAACACGCGCACGCGCTCGGCGCGCCGCGCGAGGTTGGTGCGCAGCACCTCGATCAGGCCGCCGGCGAGCGTCGTGCGCATCACGTCGAGGTGGCTCGCGATGGGGTTCAGCACCGCCAGCGGCGCGAGGTCGGGCGTCCGCCCGGGATCGAGCGCCGATTCGGTCGCCGCCGAGACGAAGCTGAAGGTGATGACCTCCTGCCAGTCGCGCGCCGCCAGGGTGCGCTTGAGCGCGCTCGCCGTCCGTGCCCGCTCGGGCGAGGGCAGCATGTCCTGCACGTGCACCGCCGGCACCGCGGGGATCGCGTCGTAGCCGTGGAGGCGCGCGACTTCCTCGACGACGTCTTCCTCGATGGCGAGGTCGAAGCGATAGGACGGCGGCGTCACCTCGAGGTCGTCGCCGCGCCGCTCGTGCCTGATCTGCAGCCGATCGAGCAGCGAAGCGATGGCATCGCGGGACAGGTCGACGCCGAGCAGGCGCGCGACGCGGGCAGGGCGGACGCGAAACGGCTTGCGCTCGGGGCAGGGCCCGCGAAGATCGTCGATGGGGCCGGCACGACCGCCGCAGCAGGCGAGGATCAGCTCGGTGGCGCGCTCGAGTGCGCGCACGCAGCCTTCGAAGTCGACGCCGCGCTCGAAGCGATGGCCGGCGTCGCTGACGAAGCCGAGCCGGCGCGACTTGCCCTGGATGATCGCCGGGTTCCAGTACGCGGCCTCGAGGAAGACCGTCGTCGTCGTGGCATTGATCCCCGAGTGCTCGCCGCCCATGATGCCGGCCAGCCCCAGCGGCTTCTTCTCGTCGCAGACGAGCAGGAGGTCCGATTCGAGCTTCAGCACCTGGCCGTTGAGCAGCGTGAGCTCCTCGCCCTCGGTCGCGAAACGCACGACGATGTCGCCGTCGAGCAGGCGGTCGTCGTAGGCGTGCGAGGGCTGCCCGAGCTCCAGCATCACGTAATTGGTGATGTCGACGACCGCAGAGATCGACCGGATGCCGCTGCGCAGCAGCCGTTCCTTCATCCAGTCGGGCGTCGGCGCGGAGGGATCGATGCCTTCGATCGTCCGGCTGGTGAAACGCGGGCAGGCGTCGCTGTCCTCGACCCGCACGCGGCGGCGAAGGCTGCCGGTGACGGGCACCGGATTGCCGGGAGGTGCGACCAGCGGCGCGCCGGTGATGGCCGCGACGTCGCGTGCGAGCCCCAGCATCGACAGGCAGTCGGCCCGGTTGGGCGTGAGCTTCAGCGTGATCAGCGTGTCGTCGAGACGCAGCGCGGCGCGCAGGTCGGTGCCGACGACCGCGTCGTCGGGAAGGCGCAGCAGTCCGGAGGCGTCGTCGTCGATGCCGAGTTCCTTGGCGGAGCACAGCATGCCGCGGGAGGTGGTGCCGCGCACGGCCGCCTCGCGGATCACGAGCCCGCCCGGGAGTTTCGCGCCGACGAGCGCGCAGGGGACCTTCATTCCGGTCGCTGCATTGGGTGCCCCGCAGACGATCTGCAGCGGCTCCCCTGCGCCGGCGTCGACGGTGCACACGCGCAGGCGGTCGGCGTTCGGGTGCGCAGTGACGGCGTCGATCCGGCCGACGACGACGCCGGTGAAGGGCGCGCCGGCCGGGGCGGCGTCCTCGACTTCGAGGCCTGCCATCGTCAGCTTGTCGCACAGCGCCGCCGTGTCGAGCGGCGGATTCACCAACGTGCGCAGCCAGTGTTCGGAGAATTTCATGATGGCCGGGCCTTACGCGAACTGGCGCAGGAATTTGAGATCGTTTTCGTAGAAGAGCCGCAGGTCGTTGACGCCGTAGCGCAGCATCGTCAGGCGGTCCGGTCCCATTCCGAAGGCGAACCCCTGGTAGCGCTCGGGGTCGATGCCGACGGCGGAGAGGACGTTGGGGTGCACCTGGCCGCTGCCGGCGATTTCCAGCCAGCCGTCGCCGAAGCTCATGTCGACCTCGGCCGACGGCTCGGTGAACGGGAAGAACGAGGGCCGGAAGCGGACCTTGAGGTCGTCGCGCTCGAAGAAGTTGCGCAGGAACTCGGTGAACACGCCCTTGAGATCGGCGAACGAGACGTCCTCGGCGATCCACAGGCCCTCGACCTGGTGGAACATCGGCGAGTGCGTCGCATCGCTGTCGACGCGGTAGACCCGGCCCGGGGCGATGATCTTGATCGGCGGCGCGTGGGTCTCCATGTAGCGCACCTGGATCGGCGAGGTGTGCGTGCGCAGCACGCTGCCGCCCTCGACGTAGAACGTGTCGTGCATCGAGCGAGCGGGGTGGTTCTCGGGCGTGTTGAGCGCGGTGAAGTTGTGGAAGTCGTCCTCGATCTCCGGGCCGTCGGCGACCTCGAATCCGAGCGAGCGGAAGAGGGCCTCCATCCGCTCCAGCGTGCGGGTGATCGGATGCAGGCCGCCGCTGCCGACCCCGCGGCCCGGCAGCGAGACGTCGAGCGATTCGGCGGCCAGTTGCGCGGCGAGCCGCTCGTCGGCGAGGCCCGCGCGACGGTCGTGCAGTGCCCGCTCCAGGCGCGCCTTGGCGTCGTTGATCGCGCTGCCGGCAGCCGGCCGGTCGGCGGCGGGCAGCTTGCCCAGCGACTTCAGGAGCTCGGTGAGCGCGCCGGCCTTGCCGAGGTAGCGCGCCTTGCTGTTCTCGAGCGCCGCCGGATCGGCGGCGGCGGCGAAGTCGGCCAGCGCGGCGGCGATGATGCGGTCCAGTTCTTCCATCGGGGTTCCCGGTTGCGCGCGTGGGGCGCGGGCGGAACAAAAAAAAAGGGAGGCGTGTCGCGCCTCCCTCTTTTCCTGCGGGCTGATCAGGCCAGAGAGGCTTTGGCCTGCTCCGCAATCTTGCCAAAGGCCGCCTTGTCGAAGACGGCAAGGTCGGCGAGGACCTTGCGGTCGATGTCGATCGAGGCCTTCTTGAGGCCGTTCATGAACGTGCTGTAGGTCATTCCGAGCTCGCGGGCGGCGGCGTTGATCCGCGCGATCCACAGCGCCCGGAACTCGCGCTTCTTGACCCGGCGGTCGCGATAGGCGTACTGCCCGGCCTTCATCACCGCTTCCTTCGCGATGCGGTAGGCGGAGCCGCGACGGCCCCGGAAGCCCTTGGCCAGGTCGAGAACCTTCTTGTGCCGCGCCCGGGCGGTTACCCCACGTTTGACTCTTGGCATGGTCGGCTCCCGTTACGCGTACGGCATCATGGCTTTGATCGAGTCCGCGTTGGTGCTGTGGACCCCGGCGGTGCCGCGAAGATGACGCTTGTTCTTGGTCGTCTTCTTGGTGAGGATGTGGCGTTTGAACGCCTGTGCGCGCTTGACGCTGCCGCTGCCGCGCACGCGGAAGCGCTTCTTGGCGCCGCTCTTGGTTTTCATCTTGGGCATGACTGCTCCCTTATTTGCTGCCCACGGCGGTGCTCTCCGACGGAGAGGCTTTGCTACCGGCTTCGGGCTTGGTCGGGTGATGAACCTTCGGTACCACCTTCTTCGGTGCCAGCAGCATCACCATCTGCCGGCCCTCGAGCCGCGGCCACGACTCGACGAC
>DATIUK010000110.1:0-5761 GCA_035466885.1 Casimicrobiaceae bacterium | reverse complement strand
GCGCGCCGCGCGAACGCGAAGACCTTCACCCGCGACGGCCTCGTCGACGTGTCGGCGCCGCGGGCACTCGCCACCAGCGAGATCCCGGAGGTGGTGGCGAGCTTCCGCACGGCGGCCCGCAACGCGATCGCAGCCGGCTTCGACGGCGTCGAGGTCCACGGCGCGAACGGGTACCTGATCGACCAGTTCCTGCGCGACAGCGTCAACGACCGCAGCGACGGCTACGGCGGGTCGGTCGCCAACCGCACGCGGCTGCTGCACGAGGTGATGGCGGCGATCGCGGCCGAGATCGGCGGCGGGCGGACCGGGTTGCGGGTTTCGCCGGTGACGCCGTCCAACGACGCCGGCCAGGACAGCGACCCGCAGGCGCTGTTCGAGCACGCGCTCGCCGGGCTCGCGCCGCTCGGGCTCGCCTTCGTCGAGGTGGTCGAGGGCCAGACCGGCGGCGCGCGCGACTACGCGCCGTTCGACTACGCAGCGCTGCGGCGCCGCTTCGCCGGCGCCTGGATCGTCAACAACGGCTACACGCGGCAGTCCGCCTGCGACGCCGTCGACTCCGGCAGCGCGGACCTGGTCTCCTTCGGCCGGCCGTTCATCGGCAACCCCGACCTCGTGCGCCGCCTGCGCGAGGGTGCACCGCTCAGTCCGTCCGACCCGGCGACGTTCTACACCGGCGGCGAGCGCGGCTACACCGATTACCCTTCGCTGTCGGCACGCGTGGCGTGACGCCCTGAGGGCAGGACAACCGGCGGACCGCCACGACGCGACGTCGCCGCCGCCGGCCGCGCGCAGGCGTCACTTCACCGCCACGACGATCCGGCGCCCATGGCCCAGCCACGCGTGCTCGTGCGTGGCGTCGAGCCACGCGCGGGCGAAGCCCGCCGCCGTCAATCGCGTCACGATATCGTCGCCGTAGGTCCGGAAAGCGAGCACCGCATTGCGCCCGCGCAGCCGGTCGCCGTGGTACTCGGGCGGCAGCAGGTGCACGACGCCGGACCCGGTCCGTCGCGCCCGCTCGACGGTGTCCCGCCGGCCGGACAGCGGCACGCTGAACACGGTCATTCCCCCCGGCCGCAGGACCCGCCGGATCTCCGCGAAGGCCCTGGCGTCGTCGGGAACGTGCTCGAGCACCTCGGTGCTGGTGACGAGATCGAACGCCCCGTCGGCGAAGGAAAGGGCCTCGAGGTCCTCGCAGCGCACGCCGCCCCGAACGCCGCCCGGCGGCACGTCGTCGAAGTACTCGGACAGCGTCAGCGCCGCGCCGCTGCGTGCCAGGTGGCGCACCAGCGGGCCGCGGCTGGAAAGCTCGTAGACGGCCCGTCCCCGCAGCGGCCCGACGTGGCGGTCGATCGCCGCGACCAGCGCCAGCGTGATCGGCGTCGCCCGGCAAACGACGCAGCGGACGTAGACCTCGCCGGCCCTGAGCCCAACGAACAGGCTGCGCCCGCAGATCGGGCAGTCGGCCAGTGCGAAGCGCATCTGCGGCGGCGCGCCGGCGTCAGCCGCGCAGCTTGCCGAGCCACTCCTGCGCGCGCCCGACCATCATGCTCATGTCGGAGCCGACCGCGACCCACGAGTAGCCGTAGTCGAGAAAGCGCCGCGCCATCTCGGGATTGCCGCCGATGATCCCGCAGGGCTTGCCGACGCGTCTCGCCTCGGCGGCAGCGTGCGCGAGCTTCGCCTGCACGTCGGCGTGGCCGATGTCGCCCAGGTGACCGGTCGTCGCCGCGAGGTCGCCGGGTCCGACGAACAACGAGTCGACACCCGGTACCGCCGCGATCTCGGCCAGCCGCGCGATCGCGTCGACGGTCTCGAGTTGGACGACCACGCACAGCTCGTCGGCCGCCCGCCGCAGGTAATCGACCACGTTGCCGTAACGACTCGCGCGGTGCACGGCGGCGGCGCCGCGCACGCCGGCAGGCGGATAGCGCGTCGCGGCGACGGCGCGCTGCGCCTCGTGCTCGTCCTGCACGAACGGGAACATCAGCGTCTGCGCACCGCCGTCGAGCGCGCGCTTGACCGTCACGGTGTCGTTCCACGGCAGGCGCGTCACCGCCGCGGCGGGCGTGCCCGCGACCGAACGCAGGATCTCGACCAGTTGCGGCGTGTCGACCGGGACGTGCTCCATGTCGACGACGAGGAAGTCGAAGCCGGCGCAGCCCATCGCCTCGGCCGTCGACGGCGCTGCGCTCATCAGCCAGGTGCCAAACTGCGTCCGGCCTTCGACCAGGGCGTGCTTGAACGCGTTGCGGGGGAGTTCCATCAGGGGTCTTCCTTCGTTTGCGCGGAGCCTGGCCGCGGGATCGCAGTGTGCCGCGCGGGCGGGACCGGCGGGTCCCGCGGCGGGTCAATAGATGTCCGGCTCCGGCACCGGGCGCACGCCCGCCCCCCCGGTCTCCAGGAAGTCGAGATCGCAGCCTTCGTCGGCCTGCGTGACGTGCTGGCGGTAGAGTGCCGTCCAGCCGCGGTCGAACGCGCGCTCCGGCGGCTTCCACGCGGCGCGGCGGCGCTCGAGTTCGGCGGCGGTCACGTCGACGGCGATGCGCCGGTGCGGCACGTCGAGCTCGATCGTGTCGCCGGTGCGCACCAGCGCGAGCGGGCCGCCGACGGCGGCTTCCGGCGCAACGTGCAGCACGCAGGTCCCGAAGTGCGTCCCGCTCATCCGCGCGTCGGACAGGCGCACCATTTCGCGCACACCCTGCGCCAGCAGCTTTTTCGGGATCGGCAGGTTGCCCCACTCGGGAAAACCCGGTGCGCCGACGGGGCCGGCATTGCGCAGCACCAGCACGGTGTCCGGCGTCACCGGCAGGTCCGGGTCGTCGATGCGCGCCGTGAGCTCGGCGTGGTCGTCGAACACCAGCGCCGGTCCGCGGTGGACGAGCAGCGCCGGCGTCGCCGCCGAAGGCTTGATGACGGCGCCTCGCGGCGCGAGGTTGCCAGTGAGCACGGCCAACGCACCGCGCGTGGCCGGGTCGCCGGTGACCGGGCGCTCCAGCGGGCGGATCACGTCGTCGTTCCACACACGGGCGCCGTCGAGGTTCTCGCCCAGCGTGCGGCCGTTGACGGTCAGCGCGTCGAGCGCCAGCACGTCGCGCAGCCGCGACAGCAATGCGAGCAGGCCGCCGGCGAACCAGAAGTCGTCCATCAGGCCGTCGCCGTTCGGGTACAGGTTGGCGAGCACCGGCGTGACGCGCGCGACGGCGTCCATGTCGGCGAGCGCCAGCGGCACCCGCGCCCGGCGGGCGAGCGCGATCAGGTGGACCGCGGCGTTGGTCGAGCCGCCCAGCGCCATATAGGCAACCATCGCGTTGTCGAACGACGCGCGGGTGAGCAGGCGCGACGGCGTGAGGCCTTCCCACACCATCGCGACCGCGCGCTCGCCGCAGTCGGCGGCCATTTGCGCATGGCCGGAGTCCACGGCGGGAATCGACGACGCGCCGGGGAGCGTGAAGCCGACCGCATCGGCGATCGACGTCATCGTCGACGCGGTGCCCATCGTGTTGCAGGTCCCCGCCGTGCGGGTCATCCGTCCCTCGAGCTCGATCCAGTCGGCCGGCGTGATGCGTCCCAGCCGCAGCTCGTCCCAGTACTTCTTGGTGTGGGTGCCGGCGCCGGTCTTCGCCCCGCGCCAGAAGCCCGTCGACATCGGTCCCGCGGGGCAGTAGATCGCCGGCAGGTCCATGCTGATCGCGCCCATCAGCAGGCCGGGCGTGGTCTTGTCGCAGCCGCCCAGCAGCACGGCGCCGTCGACCGGGTGCGAGCGCAAGAGCTCCTCGGTCTCGAGCGCGAGCAGGTTGCGGTAGAGCATCGTCGTCGGCTTGACGACGACCTCGCCCAGCGACAGTGCCGGCAGCTCGACCGGGACGCCGCCGGCCTGCCAAACGCCGCGCTTGACCGCCTCGGCGCGCTCGCGCAGGTGCGCGTGGCAGGTCGACAGGTCGCTCCAGGTGTTGACGATCGCGATGACCGGCTTGCCGAGGAAGTCGTCGCGTCGCAGCCCGGTCTGCTGCATCCGCTGCCGGTGGGCGAAGGCGCGGATCGTGTCGGCGGCGAACCAGCGCTGGCTGCGCAGTTCGGCAAGGGGGCGGCGCGAAGTGGTCATGGCGGATCGGCACCGTGCCGCGGCGGCGGTGGCTCAGTTCTCCTCGAGGCCGAACTCGCGCACCGCGGCCGCGTACGAGCGGGCCTCCGAGTCGGCAAAGGCGCGGAACTTCGCCGCATCGCGATAGACCAGCGGGTTGTTGAGCCGGGCCGCGGCCGTCCGGTAGAACTCGGATCCGGTTGCCGCGACGCACGCCTCCTCCAGCCGCTTGCGGCGATCCTCGGGCAGTCCCTTGGGCGCGACCAGGCCGCCCCAGACGGAGCCGCGCACCGCGATGCCCAGTTCGGCCGCGCTGGGCACGTTCGGGAACGCCTCGAGCCGGGCATCGGCGAACACCGCCAGCGGCCGCAGCTGGTACTGGGTGGCGACGGCCGGCGTCTCCATGAAAATCTGCACGTGACCGCCCAGGAGGCCCGCCACCATGTCGCCGCTGCTCTTGTAGGGCACGTGCAGGCCGGTGACGCCGCTGCGCGCGAGCAGCGCGGCCATCGTGATGTGCAGCGTGGTCCCCTGGCCGGACGACCCGTAGGCGAGCTGGCCCGGGTTCTTCCTCGCATAGGCGATCACGTCGGCGACGCTGGTGAACGGAGAGTCGGCGCGCACCATCATCATGATCGGCACGTCGTAGATCCCGCAGACGAAGTCGAACTCCAGCGGCGCGTAGGTCAGCTTCTTGATCGAGGGCTGGAGCACCTGCGGGCCGATCGCCGTCATCGCAATGGTGAGGCCGTCGGGCTTGGCGCGCGCGAGCTCGGCGAGCGCGATGGCGCCGCCCGCGCCGGCGCGGTTGACCACGACCACCGGAGCGCCCAGCGCCTTCTGCAGCTCGGGCTGCAGTGCTCGCGCCATCAGGTCGGTGGTGCCGCCCGGACCGAACGGCACCAGCATCTGGACCGGGGTGCCCGGCGCCGGCTGGGCGGACACCTGCGGCGCCATCACCGCCAGACCGGCGAGCAGCGCGACGGCAAACGCTTTCCGGAACGGGCTGCGGCTGCCGGGGGCAAGCGGGAAGCGTGTAAGGCGAGCGAGAGCGGACATGCGAACGGTCTCCGGGAAGGGGCCCCCGGGGCATGGCACGCGAACGCAGGAGAGCTGGCGGGTTGCCCCGGAAGGCAGGGATCAGGCGCGTAGCGGGCAAGTATGGGACGGCCACCGCAGCCGGTCAACCGCGGCAAAGCGACGCGCGACGACCCGGCGGCCAGCGCCGATCCCGGTCAGCGCAGCACCGCCGAGAACGCCGCGTCCTCGCGGCAGCCGTTCGCCAGCGTCGCCGTGAACCGCCCTTCGACACCCTGCGCGGTCCGCTTCACCTCGTAGACCGCTGCCGTCGTGTTGACCGCGAGCGATCCGGTGCACTGGTAGGTTGCGCCGGGCATCCGGAAGAGCTGGCCGCGCCGCTCCCAGTTGCCCCTGAGCGTGCAGTTGGCGCCGCTGCCGTAGGCGAACGACAGCGTGAGCGTCGTGGTCGTCTGCGTCACGGTCAGCGGGCCGCTATCCGTGTAGAGGACGTTGTCCGCGGCGTTCCGGCAGTTCGCATAGGAGCCCGACTGCCCCGCGACGTAGCTGCCCGTGAGCGTGATCGCCCCGAGGTATATGCGCTCGATCGCCTTCACCACGGTCCCGACGCCGTTCACCGTGTAGACGAGCGTCGCCTCGTAG
>DATIUK010000109.1:0-6871 GCA_035466885.1 Casimicrobiaceae bacterium | reverse complement strand
TCGACTACTCGCGCAAGGCCGGCGAGTGGCTGCCCAACCGCCACGGCGGCAACGAGAACCTCGAGGCGATCGCGTTCCTGCGCCGCCTCAACACGACGGTCTACGCCGAGCACCCCGGGGTCGTCACCATTGCCGAGGAATCGACCGCGTGGCCGGCGGTGTCGCATCCGGTCGACGCCGGGGGGCTGGGCTTCGGCTTCAAGTGGAACATGGGGTGGATGAACGACACGCTCGACTACCTGCAGCGCGAGCCCATCCACCGCCGCTGGCACCACGACCGCGTGACCTTCGGCCTCGTCTACGCGTTCTCCGAGAACTTCGTGCTGCCGCTGTCCCACGACGAGGTCGTCCACGGCAAGCACTCGCTGCTCGGGCGGATGCCCGGCGACGGCTGGCAGCAGTTCGCGACGCTGCGCGCGGCGCTGGCGATGATGTGGGCGTACCCGGGCAAGAAGCTCCTGTTCATGGGCCAGGAGTTCGCGCAGGGGCAGGAGTGGAACTCGTCGCAGTCGCTCGACTGGCACCTCCTCGGGCACCCCTGGCACCGCGGCGTCCAGTCGCTGGTACGCGACTGCAACCGGGGCTACCACGACCTGCCCGCGCTGCACGCGCGCGACTGCGAGGGCGAGGGCTTCCGCTGGATCGTCGTCGACGACCAGGACAATTCGGTGTTCGCCTGGCTGCGCCAGGGCGGCGACGGCGCACCGGCGCTGGCGATGGTCGCGAATTTCACGCCGGTGCCGCGCGAGCGCTACCGCCTGGGCCTGCCGCGGGCCGGCCGCTGGCGCGAGGCGCTCAACAGCGACGCCGCCGGCTACGGCGGCAGCAACTGCGGCAACGGGGGCGCGGTCGAGGCGACCGCCCGGCCGCAGCACGGGTTCGACTGCAGCGCCGAGCTCACGCTGCCGCCCCTGGCGACGCTCTGGCTGGTTCATGACGACGGTCAATGACGCCGCCCGCGAAATCGGGCAGCGTGGAGTCTAAGCCGGCATCGCGCCGGATCGAGGGGCAACGATGGACAAGGTAACTTACTCGACGCCGCTGGCGCGCTCGACGATGGCGTACGTCCTGGCCGGCGGACGCGGCAGCCGGCTGATGGAACTCACCAGCTTCCGTGCCAAGCCCGCCGTCTACTTCGGCGGCAAGTCGCGGATCATCGACTTCGCGCTGTCGAACGCACTCAACTCGGGCATCCGGCGCATCGCCGTGGCAACGCAGTACAAGGCGCACAGCCTGATCCGGCACCTGCAGCGCGGGTGGAACTTCCTGCAGCCGCAGCGCAACGAGAGCTTCGACATCCTCCCGGCCAGCCAGCGGATCTCCGAGGAGCGGTGGTACGCGGGCACCGCCGACGCCGTCTACCAGAACATCGACATCATCGACAGCTACGCCCCCGAGTACATGATCATCCTGGCGGGCGACCACATCTACAAGATGGACTACGAGCGGATGCTGATCCAGCTCGTCAACGAGGATGCCGACGTCGTCGTCGCCTGCATCGAGGTCCCGGCGGCGGAGGCCACCGGCTTCGGCGTGATGGACGTCGACGCGAGCGGCCGGATCGTCGCCTTCGTCGAGAAGCCCGAGCACCCGCCGGAGATGGCCGACCGCCCCGGTTACTCGCTGGCGAGCATGGGCATCTACGCCTTCCACCGCAAGTTCCTGAACGAGCAGCTCGAACGCGACGCCGCCGATCCGGACTCCAGCCGCGACTTCGGCAAGGACATCATTCCCTGGCTGGTCAAGAACGGCAAGGCGGTCGCGCACCGCTTCACCGAGTCCTGCGTGCGCTCGCACGAGGAAGCCGAGAGCTACTGGCGCGACGTCGGGACGATCGACGCGTACTGGGAAGCGAACATCGACCTCACCGACGTCGTCCCGGCGCTCGACCTCTTCCAGCACGACTGGCCGATCTGGACCTACGCCGAAATGACACCGCCGGCGAAGTTCGTCCACGACGTCGACGGCCGGCGCGGCATGGGCGTCTCGTCGCTGGTGTCCGGCGGCTGCATCGTCTCCGGCGCGGATCTGCGGCATTCGCTGCTGTTCACCGGCGTGCACATCCACTCCTACGCGCACGTCACCAACGCCGTCGTGCTGCCCTACGTCGACATCGGGCGTCGGGCGAGGCTGTACAACGTCGTCGTCGACCACGGCGTGCGCATTCCGCCCGGCCTCGTCGTCGGCGAGGATGCCAAGCTCGATGCGGCTCGCTTCCGCCGCAGCGCCAAGGGCATCTGCCTCATCACGCAGCCGATGATCGACAAGCTCGAGGCGGGTCGGACCTGACGATGAAGCCGTTGGCGGTGCTGTCGGTCGCGTCGGAGGTCTTTCCCTTCGTCAAGACCGGGGGGCTTGCCGACGTCGTCGGCGCGCTGCCCGGCGCGCTGGCCGCCGAGGGAATCCACGTGCGGACGCTGGTGCCCGGCTATCCGGCGGTGCTCGCCGCGCTGCCGGACGCCGAGGTCGTGCTCGATCTGCCGCAGTTCCACGGCGGCAGCGCGCACCTCATCGCCGGGCGCGCGGCCGGCCTCGACCTGCTGGCGCTGGACGCGCCCCACCTGTTCGCGCGACCGGGCAACCCGTACCTGGGCGCCGACGGCCGCGAGTGGCCCGACAACGCGCTGCGCTTCGCCGCGCTGGCGGCGGCCGCCGCCGAACTGGGGCGCGGACGCGTGCCGGCGCTCTTTCCCGACATCGTGCACGCGCACGACTGGCAGGCCGGCCTCACGCCGGCCTTTCTTCGTTACGGCACCGGCGCCCACGCGCGCACGGTGATGACCGTCCACAACCTTGCCTTCCAGGGCCAGTACCCGCACGAACTGCTCGCCGCCCTCGGCCTGCCGCCGAGGGCGTTCGCGATCGACGGCGTCGAATACTACGGCAGCATCGGCTTCCTCAAGGCCGGTCTGGCGCTGGCCGACCGCATCACGACGGTCTCGCCGACCTATGCCGGCGAGATCCGCACGCCGGACGGCGGGATGGGCCTCGACGGCCTGCTGCGCAAGCGCGCGGCGGTGCTCTGCGGCATCCTCAACGGCATCGACACCGTGGCCTGGGATCCGGCCACCGATCCGTTGCTCCCGTCGAACTTCGATGTCCGGACCCTGCCGCGCCGCTCCGCGAACAAGAGTGCGCTGCAGGCCCACTTCGGGCTCGCCGCCGACCCCGGCGCGCTGCTGTTCGGCGTCGTCAGCCGACTCACCTGGCAGAAAGGCATGGACCTGCTGCACGAGGCGCTGCCGGCGTTCGACCGCGCGCACGCGCAGCTCGTCGTCCTCGGCGCCGGCGACAAGCCGCTCGAGGCGGCGTTCACCGCCGCAGCCGCCAGCCGCCCCGGTCGCATGGCGACGATGATCGGCTACGACGAGTCGCTCGCCCACCTCGTCCAGGGCGGCAGCGACGCGCTGCTCGTGCCGTCGCGCTTCGAGCCCTGCGGTCTCACCCAGCTCGCCGCGCTGCGCTACGGTTCGCTGCCGGTCGTCTCCCGCGTCGGCGGCCTCGCCGACACCGTCGTCGACGCCAACGAGATGGCACTGGCTTCCAGCGCCGGCACCGGCATCGTGTTCTCGCCGGTGTCGCGCGAGACGCTGGAGATCGCCATCGATCGCACGGCGGCGCTGTGGCGACAGGCGATGGTCTGGCGCCGCGTGCAGGTGCGCGCGATGTTCACCGACGTGAGCTGGACGCGGCCGGCGCGGCGCTACGCGACGCTCTACCGCGAGCTCGTCGCGCACCCACAGCCCTGATGCGCCGCCTCGACTCCGGCAACCCCGACGCCCCGGGCGTGACGCTCGCGGCGGGCGGCGCCAACGTCGCCGTGGCCTCCGTGCACGCCGACGGCGTGGAGCTTTGCCTGTTCGACGCGACCGGCGCGACCGAGACGGAACGCATCGGCCTGCCGGAGCGCACCGGCGACGTCTTCCACGGCTTCGTCGGCGGGATCGGCCCAGGCACTCGCTACGGGTTGCGCGTCCACGGCCCCTGGGACCCCGCCCGCGGCCACGTGTTCAATCCGGCCAAGCTGCTGGTCGACCCCTATGCTCGTGCCCTCGACCGCGCGTTCGCGTTCGACCCGATCCAGTGCGCCCGCCGCGCCGACGGCTCGCGCTGCAGCGTCGACAGCGCGCCGACGGTGCCCCGTGCCGTCGCGATGGAGGCGCTGCCTCCCGCCCCCGACGTCCGGCCGCGCGTTCCGTGGAACTCCACCGTCGTCTACGAGCTGCACGTGCGCGGCTTCACGCGCACCCACCCCGACGTTCCGGAGGCGCTGCGGGGCACCTGCGCGGCGCTCGCGCACCCGGCGGCGATCGAGCACCTCGTCCGGCTGGGCGTCACCACCGTCGAGCTGATGCCCGTGGCCGCCTGGGTCGACGAGCGCCACCTCGTGCGGCTCGGCCTGTCGAACTACTGGGGCTACAACCCGGTCGCGCTGTTGGCACCCGATCCGCGCCTGGCGCCCGGCGGCACGACCGAGCTCCGCGCGGCAGTCGCGGCGCTGCAGGCCGCCGGCATCGAGGTCATCCTCGACGTCGTGCTGAACCACACCGGCGAAGGCGACGCCGCGGGGCCGATGCTGTCGCTGCGCGGGATCGACAACGCGACGTACTATCGGCTGCGGCGCGACGATCCGGCGAACTACGCCGACGACGCCGGCTGCGGCAACACGCTGGCGCTCGACCGCCCGCCGGTGCTGCGCCTGGCGATGGACGCACTGCGCCACTGGGCGCTGGCCTGCGGGGTCGACGGCTTCCGGTTCGACCTCGCGACGACGCTCGGACGACGGGACGACGGCTTCGACCCGGCGGCGCCGCTGCTGCAGGCGATCGCACAGGATCCCGTGTTGCGCGCGCTGAAGCTCATCGCCGAACCCTGGGACATCGGGCCGGGCGGCTACCGCGTCGGCGCATTCCCCGCCGGCTGGGGCGAGTGGAACGATCGCTTCCGCGACACCGTGCGCCGCTTCTGGCGCGGCGATCGCGGCCTCGTCGCCGACTTCGCGACGCGTGTCTCGGGATCCGCCGACCACTTCGCCGGGACGTCGAAACGGCCTTCGCGTTCGCTCAACTTCGTCACCGCGCACGACGGCTTCACGCTCGCCGACCTGGTCGCGCACGAGCGCAAGCACAACGAAGCCAACGGCGAGGGCAACCGCGACGGCACCGACGCCAGCCACTCGTGGAACCACGGCATCGAGGGTGCGACGACCGACGCCGCGGTGCTCGCGCGGCGCGCGCGCGACGTGCGCAACCTGCTCGCGACGCTGTTGCTCGCCCGCGGCACGCCGATGCTCGCGATGGGCGACGAGTCCGGGCGCAGCCAGCGTGGCAACAACAACGCGTACGCGCAGGACAGTCCGCTGACCTGGTTCGACTGGGCCGGCGCCGACGCCGACCTCCTCCGCTTCACTCGAGGCCTGGTCGCACTGCGCCGCGCGCACCGCGCGCTCGCCGACGACCGTTGGCTCGGAGGGCTCGCCGCCGGCGACGACGGCATTCCGGACGTCCAGTGGCGCCTGGCGGACGGGCAGCCGTTCTCCGCCTCCGACTGGCACGACGCCAACGCGCGCGCGCTGATCGCGGTGCTGTACGTGCCGGCCCGCGACGCGCTCCCCGCCGACCGGGTCCTCATCGCCTTCAATGCCAGTGACCGGGCGCTGCCGGTGGCGCTGCCCGAACCGCGCGCCAGATGGCGCTGGTGCGTGCGCCTCGACACCGCGCAGCCGACGGCGACGGGTGACGAGGTCGAGCGCGACGCCGACCGGTTTGTCGACCTTGCGCCGCGATCGGTGCTGCTCGTTGCCGAGGTCGCTACGCCGGCCGGCCCGTCGCGCTCGGGGCCGCCCGACGCGGCGGTGCTCGCGCGGCTCGCCGCGGCCGCCGGTATCGGCATGCAATGGTGGGACGTTGGCGGAACGAGCCACGTGGTCAGCGTCGATACCCAGCGCGCGCTGCTCGCCGCGATGGGCCTGCCGGTGGCGACGACCGACGACGCTCGGGCGCACCTCGCCGCGCTCGCGGATGCGCAGGATCGACGCGCGCTGCCCGCGGCCGCGGTCGTCGCCGCGAACGCCCCGGCGCAAGTTTCGCTGACCCTCACCGCGGCGTCGGTGCGTGCCCGCGGACCGCTGCGCCTGGCCCTCGCCAACGGCACCGCGATCGAGTTGCCCCGGCCCGGCGAGCACGCCGCGCGTCGGGGCATCACGGCGGCCGACGGCCTGCCGGTCGTCCAGGTGCTGCTCGACCTTCCCGCGCTGCCCCCGGGGCGGCATCGGCTCATCGACGCGGACCGGCCGGAGTCCGACTGCGTGCTGATCGCCGCGCCGCGGCAGTGCCACTGGCCACAGCCGCTGGCCGCAGGGGGCCGCCGCTTCGGGCTCGCGCTGCAGCTCTATGCGATGCGCCGGGCCGACGATGGCGGCATCGGCGACTTCACGACCCTCGCCGAACTCGCCGTGGAGGCGGCGGCGGCCGGCGCTGCGACCGTCGGCCTCAACCCGCTGCACGCGCTGTTCCCTGCCGATCGCGAACGCGCGAGTCCCTACCAGCCGTCGGACCGCCGCTTCCTCGAGCCGCTGGCGATCGACGTCACCGCGATCCCCGAGTTCGCGGCCAGCGAAACGGCGCTGGGCCTCCATGCGCGCCACGCGGCGGCGATCGCCGCGTTGCGGGATGCGCCCCTCGTCGATTACAGCGCCGTCGGCCGATTCAAGGACCCGATCCTCGCCGCCTGCCACGACGCCTTCGAGCGCCGCGACCCGGCCGACGCGCGGGTCCGCGCGTTCGCGTCGTTCGTCGCCGCCGGCGGCGACGCGCTGCGCGACTTCGCCGTGTTCTCGGCGCTCTCTGAGCAGCACCAGGGCGAGCCGTGG
>DATIUK010000108.1:0-5142 GCA_035466885.1 Casimicrobiaceae bacterium | reverse complement strand
AGACCCTCGCTGTTAGTGTCGAGCCGGCCGGCCGGGTAGAACCCCGGGAGGTCGACGTAATTGGCGAGCGTGGGCTTGCCGCTGCCGTCACGCGAGAATTGGCACAGCACGCCAAAGGGCTTGTGGAAGAGGACGACGCCGGAGTCGCCGCCTGGCGGACGGCGCCGCGGCCTCGGCGTGGCGGGATCGGGCGAGATCAAGGATAATCGACGGTTTGCAGCGCTACCCGTATGCCCGGAGCCCGAGGCCACTCGCCCGTGTAGAGGCAATGCCGCGGCAGTCCTTCAAGGAGACCCCATGTCGAATTTCCAGCACATCAAGATCCCCGCCGGCGGGGAAAAGATCACCGTCAACGCAGATTTTAGCCTCAACGTCCCCGACCAGCCGATCATCCCCTACATCGAGGGCGACGGCACCGGCTTCGACATCACGCCGGTGATGATCAAGGTCGTCGACGCCGCGGTCGCCAAGGCCTACGGCGGCAAGCGGAAGATCCACTGGATGGAGATCTACGCCGGCGAAAAGTCGACCAAGGTCTACGGCCCGGACGTCTGGCTGCCCGAGGAGACGCTGGCGGTCCTCAAGGACTACGTCGTCTCGATCAAGGGCCCGCTGACCACGCCGGTCGGCGGCGGCATCCGCTCGCTCAATGTCGCGCTGCGCCAGGAACTCGACCTCTATGTCTGCCTGCGTCCGGTGCGCTGGTTCAAGGGCGTGCCCACGCCGGTGAAGGAGCCCGATAAGGTCGACATGGTGATCTTCCGCGAGAACGCCGAGGACATTTACGCCGGCATCGAGTGGGCGGCCGAGAGCGAGCAGTGCAAGAAGGTCATCGACTTCCTGATCAAGGAAATGGGCGTCAAGAAGATTCGCTTCCCGTTGACTTCGGGCATCGGCATCAAGCCGGTCTCCCGCGACGGCACCTACCGCCTGGTGCGCAAGGCGATCCAGTACGCGATCGACAACGACCGTTCGTCGGTCACGCTGGTGCACAAGGGCAACATCCAGAAGTTCACCGAGGGCGCGTTCCGCGACTGGGGCTACGAGATCGCGCAGAAGGAATTCGGCGCCAAGCCGGTCGACGGTGGCCCGTGGTGCTCGTTCAAGAATCCGAGAAATGGCAAGGAAATCATCATCAAGGACGTGATCTGCGACGCGTTCCTGCAGCAGATCCTGCTGCGCCCGGCCGAGTACAGCGTGATTGCGACCCTGAACCTCAACGGCGACTACATCAGCGACGCATTGGCGGCGCAGGTCGGCGGCATCGGCATCGCCCCGGGGGCGAACCTGTCCGACTCGGTGGCGATGTTCGAGGCGACGCACGGCACCGCGCCCAAGTACGCCGGCAAGGACTACGTCAACCCGGGTTCGGAAATCCTTTCCGCCGAGATGATGCTGGTGCACATGGGGTGGAAGGAGGCAGCGGCACTGATCGTCAGCAGCCTCGAGAAGTCGATCGCCGACAAGGTCGTCACCTACGACTTCGCGCGCCTGATGCCGGGTGCCAAGCAGGTGTCGTGCTCGGGCTTCGGCCAGGCGATGATCGAGCGCATGTAGGCGACCGCCGCGGGGTTCGCCCCGTCCTCCCCAAAAGGCCCGCCACCCGGCGGGCTTCTTTTTCGCCCGCGCCGCCCCCATCTCGGGTTGGAGAGCGGAGGGCCGTTCGCCTCCGGTCGCCGTGCCGGCGGCTGTGGCGGCGTCGCGAGAGGATGGCCGTGGCGCCGGTTGTGCGCGACAAACCCCAGAAAAAAGCCCGCCGGGCGGCGGGCTTCTCCCGGCTCCGCGGCGAGAACGGCGCGGATCCGGCAATGGGGACCTGCGTCAGGCGTTCTGGATGTTGGACGCCTGCTTGCCCTTGGGGCCCTGGGTCACTTCGAAGCTGACCTTCTGGCCTTCCTTCAACGTCTTGAAGCCCTGCATGTTGATTGCCGAAAAGTGCGCAAACAGGTCTTCGCCACCGCCGTCGGGGGTGATGAAGCCGAAGCCCTTCGCGTCATTGAACCACTTCACGGTACCAGTTGCCATAGTGCTACTTCCTTACAGAATGAACGGGATGGTCGTCGTTTGGGCAGCCAGTACCACTTGCGGCAACTGCGGCTTTGAAGGCGCGTAACGGTACCGATGTAGCAGACACTCGGGAGCCAAACACCGCTTTTGTAAGCGCAGGATCCGGTCGCCGTCAAGCCGTACGTCGGCGATTTCCCTGTCCCCTTGAAAAATCTGTTGCAATCATCAAACATAGGGACGTTCGCCCCCTACCGCCCCTACCGTGGAAAAATGGCCAGTCAGCAACAGCACGGCAACCTGCTCGAGGCCGAGAAAACCCGAACCAGGCCGCCGCCGCTGTACAAGGTGCTGCTGCTGAACGACGACTACACGCCGATGGACTTTGTGGTGACCGTGCTGCAGACTGTTTTCGCGATGAGCCGCGAGCGGGCGACGCAGGTGATGCTGCAGGTGCACCGCGAGGGCATGGGGGTCTGCGGCACCTACACGCGCGAGGTGGCGACCGCCAAGGTCGAGCAGGTCGTCGACATCGCGCGCCGGAATCAGCATCCGTTGCAGTGCACGATGGAGGAAACTTGAGCGTCCAGGTTGACGGCAGGGCCGGTGTCCGCGGGGGATCCGGTCGGTGTCGAAGGACGGGCGCGAGGGGCAGGACACTATGATTGCGCAGGAACTCGAAGTTTCCCTCCACATGGCTTTTGTCGAGGCCCGGCAGAAGCAGCACGAGTTCATCACCGTCGAGCACCTGCTGCTCGCGATGCTGGACAACCCGTCCGCCGCCGAGGTGCTCAAGGCCTGCAGCGTCGACCTCGAGGAGATGCGCGGGGTGCTGACCGACTTCATCAACGAGCACACGCCGCGCCTCGCGCCGCACTCGGACGCCGATACCCAGCCGACGCAGGGCTTCCAGCGCGTGATCCAGCGCGCGATCCTGCACGTCCAGTCGTCCGGCAAGAAGGAAGTCACCGGCGCCAACGTGCTGGTCGCGATCTTCGGCGAGAAGGAGTCGCACGCCGTCTATTTCCTCAACCAGCGCGGCGTCACCCGGCTCGACGTCGTCAACTACATCGCCCACGGCATCAGCAAGACGCCGGCGCAGAAGCCCGAGAAGGCCGAGGCCAAGGAGGAGGCCGAGGCCGGCGAGCAGGAAAAGGGCGCGCTCGAGACCTACACGATCAACCTCAACCAGATGGCGAAGGCCGGCAAGACCGACCCGCTGATCGGGCGCGCGCATGAGCTCGAGCGCGTGATCCAGGTGCTGTGCCGCCGGCGCAAGAACAACCCGCTGCTGGTCGGCGAGGCGGGCGTGGGCAAGACGGCGATCGCCGAGGGCCTCGCCCGGCGCATCAACGACGGCGAGATCCCCGAGCTCCTGAAGGAATACCAGGTCTTTTCGCTCGACATGGGCGCGCTGCTCGCCGGCACCAAGTACCGCGGCGACTTCGAGCAGCGGCTGAAGGCGGTGCTGAAGCAGCTCGCCGACAACCCGAAGTCGATCCTGTTCATCGACGAGATCCACACCATCATCGGCGCCGGCGCGGCGTCGGGAGGCACCCTCGACGCGTCGAACCTGCTGAAGCCCGCGCTGTCCACCGGCGCGATGAAGTGCATCGGGGCGACCACCTACGGCGAGTACCGGCAGATCTTCGAAAAGGACCACGCGCTGTCGCGGCGGTTCCAGAAGGTCGACGTGCCCGAGCCGTCGATCGCCGAGACGGTCGAGATCCTCAAGGGCCTGAAGTCGCGCTTCGAGCAGCACCACGGCGTCAAGTACGCGCCGGCGGCGCTGACGACCGCGGCCGAGCTCTCGGCGCGCTTCATCAACGACCGCCACCTGCCCGACAAGGCGATCGACGTCATCGACGAGGCGGGCGCGGCGCAGCGCATCCTGCCCAAGTCGAAGCAGAAGAAGGTCATCAGCAAGGCCGAGATCGAGGAGATCGTCGCCAAGATCGCCCGCATCCCGGCGAAGAACGTCACCTCCGACGACCGCAACGCGCTGAAGACGCTCGACCGCGACCTCAAGAACGTCGTGTTCGGCCAGGACGTCGCGATCGAGGCGCTGGTCTCGGCGATCCGCATGGCGCGCTCCGGGCTCGGCAATCCGCGCAAGCCCATCGGCAACTTCCTGTTCTCGGGGCCGACCGGCGTCGGCAAGACCGAGGTCGCGCGCCAGCTCGCCTACTGCCTCGGCGTCGAGCTGATCCGCTTCGACATGTCCGAGTACATGGAGCGGCACGCGGTGTCGCGGCTCATCGGCGCGCCACCCGGCTACGTCGGCTTCGACCAGGGCGGCCAGCTGACCGAGGCGGTCACCAAGCACCCGTACAGCGTGCTGCTGATGGACGAGATCGAGAAGGCGCACCCGGACATCTTCAACATCCTGCTCCAGGTGATGGACCACGGGACGCTGACCGACAACAACGGGCGCAAGGCCGACTTCCGCAACGTCACGATCATCATGACGACCAATGCCGGGGCCGAGACGCTGGCCAAGGGCTCGATGGGCTTCACCAACGCCAAGCAGGCCGGCGACGAGATGGCCGAGATCAAGCGCATGTTCACGCCCGAGTTCCGCAACCGGCTGGACGCGACGATCTCCTTCGCCGCGCTCGACAACGAGGTGATCCTCAAGGTCGTCGACAAGTTCCTGCTCGAGCTCGAGAACCAGCTGCACGAGAAGCGCGTCGAGGCGACGTTCACGCCGCGGATCAAGGCGTTCCTCGCCCGCAAGGGCTTCGATCCGCAGATGGGCGCCCGGCCGATGGCGCGCCTCATCCAGGACACGATCCGCAAGGCGCTGGCCGAGGAGCTGCTGTTCGGGCGCCTCGTCAACGGCGGGCACGTCACCATCGACCTCGACGACAACGACAAGATCCGCCTCGAGTTCGTCGAGAAGACCGAGCCCGCGCCGGTCGCCTGACCCGCCGGTCGCCGCGCTGCCGGCGGCGGTCAGCGGATGCGGGCGCTGCTGCCGTTGCCCGGCAGGAGCACTCGACGGCGCACGATGGTTGGGTCTACGGCTGCAACGATCCGATGCGGCCGTTGCGCCAGCGTCCGGATACGAAGCGTCCGCCCGTTCGAGGGGGCAAAGTGCCCCGGGCCGCGCTGATTGCTATCGGCGTCCGGGTGGAG
>DATIUK010000107.1:0-2618 GCA_035466885.1 Casimicrobiaceae bacterium | reverse complement strand
TTCTCGTTGCTGAACAGCACGAAGCTCCTCTCGCCGTGGTACGCGCCCTGCCCCGACGGACCGACGCCGCCGAAGGGCAGCGCCTCGTTGGCGAAGTGCAGCAGCGTGTCGTTGACGGTCACCCCGCCCGACATCGTCTCGCGCAGCACGCGCTCGCGCCGGGATGCGTCGTCGCCGAAGTAGTACAGCGCCAACGGGTGCGGCCGCGCATTGACGCGCGCGATCGCGTCGTCGAGGTCGGCGCAGCTCTCGACCGGCAGCAAGGGACCGAAGATCTCCTCCTGCATCACCCGCATGTCGGCGGTGACGTCGAGGATCAGCGTTGGCGCGAGCTTGCGCGCTGCCGCCGGCAGCGTCTCGCCGGCCGGGTTGATCGGCACGATCCGCGCACCCTTGGCGCGGGCATCGTCGATGAGTCCGGAGAGCCGCTGGTAGTGGCGCGGGTTGACGATCGCCGTGTAGTCGGGATTGGCGGCGAGCGTCGGGTACATCGTCTTGACCGCCGCGGTCACGGCAGCGACGAAAGCGTCGATCCGCTCCGACGGCACCAGCGCGTAGCAGGGCGCGATGCAGGTCTGGCCGGCGTTGAGCAACTTGCCGCAAACGAGCCGCGGCGCGGCCACGGCGAAGTCGGCGTCGCGGTCGAAGATCGCCGGCGACTTGCCGCCCAACTCCAGCGTCACCGGCACCAGGTTGTCGGCGGCGGCGAGCGCGATCAGGCGGCCGACGGTCGTCGACCCGGTGAAGAACAGGTGGTCCCAGCGCTGCAGCGCGAACGCGTGGCCGACGGCCGCATCACCCAGGACGACGGCAAACTCGTCCTCGTCGAACAGCCGCGAGACGAGGTTTTCGAGCAGCGCGGATGTTGCCGGGGTCAGCTCCGAGGGCTTCAGCAGCACGCGGTTGCCGGCGGCCAGCGCGCCGATCGCCGGCGCGAGCGCGAGCTGGACCGGGTAGTTCCACGGGCTGATGATGCCGACGAGGCCGAGCGGCTGGCGCAGGATCCGCGACGAAGCGGGCAAGAGGTGCAGCGGTGTCGCCACCCGCCGCGTGCGCATCCACTGCCGCAGATGGTTGATCGCCGTGCGCGCCTCGGCGGCGACGAAAAAGAGCTCGGCCAGCCGCGTCTCGTGGTGCGAGCGATGGCCGAAGTCCTCCGCCACCGCCGCGCACAGCGCCTTTTCGTGCGCGGTGACGATCTCGAGCACGCGCTGGACGCGGCTCCGGCGCACGGCAAGGGACGGAAAGCGCTCGCGCGCGAACGCCGCGCGCTGCAGGGTGAACAGGCGGTCGAGTTCGGTGCCCTGGTCGAGGGCCTTGAGATCGTTGGGGGCGTTCATGGGCATTCGCCGCGACGAGGCGGCGCAGCAGGATCTGCGGCGGGAGTCCGCTCTGCCATCATAGTGCGAGCGTCCCCCGGCTGCAATCGCGCGCATCCGGTCCGCTCGGTCACCGCATCACGTTGTTCCGACGGGCGTTTTCGTCAGCGAGGCGAAGTCCTGCGCAACACGGACCCGGTGCCGGCAAGGACCAGCAGGCAGCCCGCGACCATCGGCCAGGTGATCGTCTCGCCCAGGATCAGCGCTCCCCAGAGCATGCCGAACAGCGGGATGAGGAAGGTCACCGTCAGCGCGCGCGTGGGACCGATGTCGGCGATCAGCCGGTAGTACAGCAGGTAAGCGAGCGCGCTGCAGAGGAGCGCCAACCCTGCCATGTTGCCGAGGATCGCGGGCGTGAACGCCGCGAGGGGCGGCAGCGGCGCGATGAGCGTCGCCGGCAGCAGGACGAAGCCAGCGAAGACCTGGCTCCAGCCGGCGATCGCACGCGGCGCAAGGTCGCCGGCGCGCAGCCGGATGTAGACGGCGTTCGCCGCGTAGCAGAACGTGGCGCCGAGACACGCGCCGGTGGCGAGCAGGAAGCTGCCGTCGACTGCGACCGGGCCGGCCCCGCTCACCAGCGCGACGCCGGCGAGTCCCAGCCCCAGTCCCGCGACCTTGGGCCAGGTCAGGCGCTCGCCGGTGAACCGCGCCGACAGGAGAAGCACGAAGAACGGCGTCGCGGCGTTGAGGATCGCCATGTACGACGCCGGCAGCCGCAGCGCGGCAAAGGAGAACAACGCGAAGGGGATCGCCGAGCCGACGACGCCGATCGCGGCAAAGCGACGCCAGTTGCGGCCGAGCCCGCCGTCGAAGCCGGCGACGCGGGCGTAGGCGACCATGACCACACCGGCGATGAACACGCGCGACGTCGCGGTGAACAGCGGCCCCAGCGCCGGCGCCAGCACGCGCATGAAGATGAACGACGCGCCCCACAGGGCGGCGAGCGCGATCAGGCGCGCGACGTCGGCGCCGTCGACCTGCGCCTTGCCGGTCACCGGAGTGCCTTCGCGCGAGCCTTGTTACGGACCGCCGCCGTGGCCTGCGCGCGGGCGGCCCCGGTCGCGGCTGCGGGCTTCGCGGCGGCGCTCGCGCCTCGCTCGCGGTCGAGCAGCGCCGCCTTGCGCGCCACGCCCCAGCGGTAGCCGGCAAGGCCACCGTCGCTCGCGACCACGCGATGGCAGGGAATCGCCAGCGCCACCGGGTTGGCGGCGCAGGCGCCGGCGACCGCACGCACCGCGC
>DATIUK010000106.1:0-4006 GCA_035466885.1 Casimicrobiaceae bacterium | reverse complement strand
GTCTTCGACTTCAGCGACCGCAACATGTACTCGGAGGCGGTCGCCCAGCTCGTGCGCTGGCAGCAGCACTACTGCCGGTTCTGGAAGAATTCGGCGCTCTTCTGCGACTTGAAGTGGCCGGACCTGTTCAACACCAACACGCCGAACCTCGAGGGCGCGACCGGCAGCGAGGACTGCGGCGAGCATGTGTTCTGGAACGCGGTCACCGGAGACAAGCTGACGCTCGTCGACGGCATCCGCCTGGGGCGACGGATCTGGAACCTCGACAACGCGATCTGGACGCTGCAGGGCCGCCACCGCGACATCGTGCAGTTCGCGCCGTACATCTACGACACCAAGTACGAGAAGAACGAGCTGTTCCCGTTCTACATGTGGCCGTGCCGGGACGAGAAGGGCGACTGGTCCTACACCGACCTCATGGGTCGCTCAATCGACCGCAAGGGGTTCGAGGCGTGGAAGACGATCTTCTACCGCCTCGAGGGCTGGGACACGAAGACCGGATGGCCGACGGCGCGCACGCTCGCCGAGCTCGACCTCGGGTTCGTGGCCGACGCGCTGAGGCAAGCCGATCGTCTCGGTAAGGAGGAAGCGGTATGACCAACGCCCTGCCCCTGCCGACCGCGGAGCTCGCCGAACGGATCTACGCCAAGTGCGGCTATGCCGACCGCCTGCCCGCGGGGCGGTTCACTTCACGCCTGGGCATCATGCGCGGAACAGTGCGCGGGCTTCCCGAGCTGCACCTGTACCTGGCACCCGACGAGCGCTCGCTGCCCGCGGTCAACCTCGAGCGGCTGGCCGACTGGATCGAGGCGATCATCGCCGATGCCGAGCTCGCGCGCGCGACGCGGGAGGCCGCGCGCGCGGCGAGCAGCTATGTCGACGCCTGCATCGCGACCCACGCCCTCGTGGGGCAACGGCTCGACCAGGCGCGGGCCGTCCTCGGCGGGCAAATGGAACCCGGCGGTCCGAACCCGGGGAGTGCGACATGAACAAGCTGCTCCTCTCGCTGGTCGCCCTTTTTGCGTTGCCGGTGGCCGCCCAGCAGATGGTCGTCAGGGGTGCGGTTGCCTACACCGACGTGCTGCGCTATGACTACAACGGCGACGGCAAGCGGGAACGCGTCCAGTTCTGGCTGGAGTTCGACGGCCACTCGGCCGTCGGCACGCCCGGGACGCCCGGCTACGAGCCCGTGGCGGGGAGCGTCCGCTACGCGCTCAAGGACGCTGACGACGAGACGAAAGTCGTCAAGTGGCGCGGCGGGCTCGACATGGAAGGCGTGCCCAAGGACACGCCGTTCCCGATGACCGACCTCGTTTTCGACGGCAAGACCGCGCGTTTCGATGCGTTCGGGATGCGCTGGACCGTGATCGACGGGAGCGACGGCCTCGCGGGCGACAAGGTCATCGTCAACGACGGCTTCCGGTCCTCCGAGATCAGGAAGCTCTACGCCGGAGACCTGTGGGTCGGCCCCGCGAAATAGGCAGTCTCGCCGCCGCGCTCGTCCTGTGCGCCGGGCTGGCCGGCAACGGCGCGGGTGCGCAAGCCCTCGCCGACGCGGCGCGCGACAGGACCGAGCCGGTCGTTCTCACGGGGTCGCAGGTTCCGCTCGACCTCGCCGAGGGGTTGCGCGTGGCTGGGGTCTCGGTGCGGCTTGAAGGCTCCACCGGCGACGCCGGCATGGACACGGAGCTGCGGCGGCAGGTCGAGGCGCAGGGCGGCGCGCTGCGCGACGTCCCGTTGCAGCGGTTCGTCGCCGAGGGATTGCTGCAGCGGGTCCGTGGTGTCCCGGGTGTAGCGCAGGCGGATCTTGCCGTCTTCCAGGCGGTGCCCAGCGGCCGCGTCGTGCTGGTGATCACGGTGACCGCAGCACCGGCCCCGGCCGCCGGGAAGCTCCCGGAGAAGGTGCGCGGGCTCTTCGCCACCGGCTCGCTCGACGCGCTGCCGGTCCTCTACCAGGACGATCGCTCGCTGCTCAAGGCGATCCTCAACGGCGGCGCGGGCGTCTACGCGACGTCGAATCCGTTCTTCGGCTTCGCCGATCTCTTCACCATGGGGAACAAGGCGGCGCGTCATCCGGCGGGACCCGGATCGACCGCATGGGCGGAAGCCTACATCGAGCCGGGACTCGGCGGGATCTTCCGGCTGGGAGACACGCCGCTCTACCCCTACGGCAGCGTGACCTACCTCGAGTCGGCGTCGTGGGGGCAGGACATCTACGACTCGGGTTCTCGCCGACACGGCGCGTTCGAGCAGGCGTACGGCGGCGTGGTGGTCGACCTCCCGGGCAAGGGCAACGCGATCAACGTCTCGGCCGGCCGCCAGATCTACCAGCTGCGGCAGGGGTTCCTGATCTCGAAGATCCCGGGCTCGACCAACCTGGGTTCGCTGGGCGCGCTGTGGCTCGGCCCGCGGCTCGCCTGGGACAATACCGTAGTGGCGACGCTGAGGTACGGGGCGTTCACGGCCGAGGGCATCCTGCTCGAGCCGACCGAGTTTCCGGGGATGGAGACCGGCACCCGCCTGACGGGCGGCACGGTCGGCTACAACGACGGCGAGATCGTCGACGCCGCACTCACCTTCCTGGCCGTGCCGCGCTCGCAGAAGCCCTATCTCGCGCCCGACGGCAGCGTCACGGCCACCCGCGAGGGCTTGCGAACGATCAGTCCGAGCGTCTGGCTGACCGACGTGTTCGGCGTCGAAGGCCTCTGGTTCAAGGGCGAGTTTGCCTACCAGACCCACGAGCAGCTCGACATGCGGGCCTACGCGTATGCACTGTGGCCGGGGTACCGCGCCGACCACCTGCCGTGGAAGCCGGGCATCAGCTACCGGTTCGCGTCGTTCAGCGGCGACGACCCGGCAACCGCCACGTACGAGCGCTACGATCCGCTGTTCTCAGGGGGGCAGAACAACTACGTCTCGGGGATGCTGCTCAGCAGCGTGCTGCTTAACGCGAACCTGCGTTCGCAGCGACTCTCGCTGACCGCGAACCCCTCCGACCAGTTCGGGTTGACGCTCGAATACTCGATCCACCGCGCCAACGTCACCAACAACGCGGGCGCGATCGGACCGCTGCAGCAGCTGACCTCGAAGGACCTGGCGCGGGAGGTCGACTTCTTCTGCAACGTCTACGTCGGCAAGAGCCTCTACGTGCAGGGCGTACTCGCGGCGGCGATTCCCGGCGCCGCCATCAAGGAGGCCGTCGACGGAAGCGCGAAGAACTGGTACGCCGCCCAATTATCCCTCTACTACTTCTTCTGATCGCTTCGAAGCACTCGCGCGGGCGCCGGTCACTTCCTGCGAACGCGGCGGTGCCGGCCTGCGAAGGCGCCCTGACATGTTTCACCGCATTTGGTGAGCGAATCGGTTGGCCGCGCACAAAGACCGCGAGGCGATGTTCGGTGTGCGTCGACAAACGCGTTTGAGATCTGCCGACGTGGCCCTGTTGGCCGAACTCGAACGCCGGCACGACACCCTGTCCGGCCCGGCCACCTAGGAGATCTGGATGGCGCCGGGGGCGTCTATCACATCAACACCGTCGACATCGGCAAGGTCCCATTAAGTTCCTTCCACCCCTCGATCCAAGCTCGCCACCGGAACAACGCACTTTCAGCCTCATCTTACGATTGGAAAATACTATCCCCTTGCTCGCCAGCTAACCGCTGCCCTACCTGCAGTCTATGGACCGCGTCGGTTCGGAAGTGCTGGATCGTCGCGCTGGCGGCAACCCCGCGCATTCCTGCCGCTGGCGGCGCGGAAATGAATGGCAGCCGCCGCCGAACTCGGCCGCTGTATAGATCATTTTGCTTGCCGAAAACCGGACGTCCAGCGGAGTTTCGAGATTGGAATTGGGACGGCGTCTCGAGCGGCTGGTTGTGGCCGGACTGCGACATTCAATCAGGGACGCGGACTTGGCCGGTGGCTGGTTACGGGCGCTCGAAAAACCGCCGATGCAAGTATTCATTTTCCAGTGGACGGCGCCGGCCGCCCTGGGCGACAGTGTGCCCCA
>DATIUK010000105.1:0-10589 GCA_035466885.1 Casimicrobiaceae bacterium | reverse complement strand
GAACACACCGGCGATGACCAGACCCATCGCGACCGGCCCCAGGTCGTACGCAGCGATGAAGCCGACCAGCGCCTGCGGAATCTTGTAGTAGGCGAGGAGCCACCCGAACACCGACGCGGTGCCGAGGCAGAACAGCGAAATCGCCGAGAACGTCCCGGTCTCGAACAGAACGTGCTTCAGTTCCTTCCAGCCGACCTCCCGGTAGGCGACCATCGCCAGGAACAGCGCGTAGAGCACCGCCATCGCGCCCGACTCGGTCGCCGTGAACCAGCCCAGCAGCTTGCCGCCGACGATGATTCCGGGCGTCATCATCGCGGGGATCGCGATCGCGGTCGTGCGCAGGAACTCCTTGAACGTCGCCCGCTCGTAAGTCGGATAGTGGCGCAGCTTCGCGTACGCGTAGACGATCAGCATCTGGACGCCGCCCAGCAGCAGCCCCGGCAGCACGCCGGCCATGTACAGCTGGTTGATCGAGGTGTTGAACACCCCGCCCCAGACGATCATCAGGATCGACGGCGGGATGATGACCGCGAGGATCGCCGACACGGCGGTGATCGCGATCGAGAAGCTCATGTCGTAGCCTTCCTTCACCTGCGCGTTGATGAAGAGCTTGGCCTGGCTCGCCGCATCGGCGGTCGAGGATCCGGAGACGCCGGCGAAGAGCACCGACAGCACGACGTTGATCTGCGCGAGGCTGCCCGGCAGGTGGCCGACCATCGACCGCGTCCAGTTGAACAGCCGGTCGGTGATCCCGCCGGTGTTCATCAGGTTGGCGGCGAGCAGGAAGAACGGCACCGCGAGCAGCAGGAACGAGTTGAACGCGGTGAACATCGTCGAGACGATCACCGTGAGGTCGAGCCGCGGATCGAGTGCCAGCGGCGGGACGCAGGCGATCGCCAGCGCGAACGCGACGGGAATGCGGACCAGCAGCGCCCCGAACAGCACGCCGAACATCAGCGCGGCGACGAATCCGGGCGTCATGGCGCGCTCCTGGCGAACTCCCGAACGTCGTCGACGATCTGCTCGCCCAGGAACAGCAGCCAGCCGGCGGCCGACACGGGGAACGCCATGTACATCAGCGCCATCGACATCTCGGTGATCTCGGAGACCTCGGTGCGGGCGTCGAAGGCGTAGATCGCGCTGATCCACAGGAACGCGACGCCGAACGCCGCGACGGCGACGTCGACGGCAAGGCGGGCGAAAATCGTGCCGCGGCGCGTCTTCGGCTCGGGCAGGAGGTCGATGTCGAAGTGTCCGCGCAATCGCACGGCGATCGTCGCGCCCAGCATCACCATCCAGACCAGCAGGAAGCGCGCGGCCTCCTCGGTCCACAGCCAGGTCGGGATGAGATCGGTGTAGCGCGAGACCACCTGCAGCGTCACCGGGACCAGGATGGCGCCGACGACCGCGGTGATGACCGCGCACAGCAGCTTGAAGTAGAGATCGATGAACTTGCGCATGCGTGCTCCGCGCGGGTCAGCGCGCGACGCCGGCGGCTGCCGGCGCCGCGGCAGGAAGGCGGTTTACTTGACTGCCTGCATGTCGGCGAGCATCTTCTCGACGCCGGCTTCCTTGGCGAACTCGGCGACGATCGGATTGCTGATCTCGAGCAGCTTGGCGCGCTCGGTGAACGGATGGACGCGCGCCTGCTTGGCGGCGACCATCTTGTCGACCGAGCCCTGGTCCTCCCTGGCCTGGATCTCGCGGTTGAATGCACCCGCCTCGACGCCGGCCTTCTTGATCGCGGCCTGCAGCTCGGGCGGGTACTTCTTCATCGACTTGCCGCTGACCACCAGCAGGCGGGTCACGATCGCGTGCTCGGTCTGCGAGATGTCGGGAGCCACTTCGTAGAACTTGGAGTTGAGCATCGCCGGGGCCTCGTTCTCGAGACCTTCGATGACGCCGCTCTGGATCGCGTTGTAGACCTCGTTGTACGCGATCACCGACGGCTTGGCGCCGAAGGCACCGAAGATCTTGCCCTGGATCGGCGCGCCGATGACGCGGATCTTGAAGCCCTGCATCTCCTTCATGTTGCGCACAGGCCGGTTGGCGACGATGTTGCGCACCGAGCCGCCGCAGATGCCGATGACGGCCATCCCGGACTGCTGCTCGATCAGGTCGAACAGCGGCTGCATACCGTTCTTGGCGATCACCGCGTTCCAGTGCGCGCGGTCGCGGAAGACGAACGGCACGTCGAGCAGCGGCGCCGCCTTGGTGAAATTCGACATGTTCGACCCGGCGAGGATCGCCACGTCGACCGAGATGCCCTGGTTCATGAACTTGGCGTAGTCGCGCTCGACGCCGAGCTCGCTGTTGCCGTGGATGACGACCTCGACCGGCTTGCCGTAGTACTTGGTGACGAGCCTGCCGAACTCCTTCAGCGTCCGGTTGTAGTCGTGGTCGTCGTTGAACTGCGTCGCGGCGTGCATGGTGACGGTCTGCGCCTGCGCGAACGACGCGACGGCGCCGACGGCGAGCGCGGCGATGGCGGTGATGAAGGTGCGGCGTAGGGTCGGTTGCTTCATTGTTTTCTCCTCGGATGACTGACTGCGTGGTTCGGGCGCGTTGCTCGCGCCGGTTGCGGGGACAGGCCGCGGCGGTTCCGGCCTCACTCAAAACTCGGTTTGCGCTTCTCCCTGAATGCGGCCCGTGCCTCGGCGGCGTCGGGGCCGGCGAGCGTCACCTGCGCCGCCAGCGCATCGAGCGCCACGACCGACTGGCCGGTGACCGCGGCATCGATCATCTGCTTGGCGACCTGCACCGACAGGGCCGACGCACGGGCGATGCGGCCGGCCAGCGCGCGCGCCGCCGCGAGCGCAGCGCCCGCGGGCGCCACTTCGTCGACGAGCCCCCAGGAAAGCGCCGTCGCCGCGTCCACCGGATCGCCGGTGAAGGCGAGGCGCTTGGCCCGCGCGGGGCCGATGAGCCGCGGCAGGCGCTGCGTACCCGCCCAGCCAGGGGCGGTTGCCACCGTCGTTTCCGGCAGCGCAAAGCGCGCGGCGGCGCCGGCGACGCGCAGGTCGCAGCAGGCGGCGAGCTCCAGCCCGCCACCGTAGGCGATGCCCTCGATCGCGGCGATCGTCGGCTGCCGCAGCCCGGCGAGCCGGTCGAAGACCCGGTGGCCGTCGCGTATCCAGCGCGTCGCCATCTCGCGCGGGGTGAGCGCGCCCCAGGCCGCGATGTCGCCGCCGGCGCAGAATGCCTTCGCCGACGCCGACGCGAGGATCATCGCCTTGCAGCCCGGGTCGCGATCGATCGCGTCGAGCGCGACTTCGAGATCGGCGAGCAGCGGCAGGTCGAGCGCGTTCGCCTTGGCGGTGCGGGCCAGCGTGACGACCGTGACCGCACCGTCGCGGGTGACGATGACCTCTCCGGGGCGGGTGGCTGCGGTCATCGTCAGCCTCCGGTCGCAGCGGCGAGCCGTGACGGGCGGGCAGCGAGCGAAAGCCCCATCGGCGCGTCGGTGAACAGGCGCGCGTCCATCGGCGCGACGTCGGCGGCGACCGCGAGCGGGATCGCCGCCTGCGCGAGCACGTCGCGGGCGAGGTCGACGCCCGGGGCGACCTCGGTCACCGTCAACCCCTGCGGCAGGAGCTTCAGCACGCAGCGCTCGGTGACGAAGGTCACGTCCTGGCCGGTCGCGCGGGCGCGCCGTCCGGAGAAGGTGACGTGCTCGACGGCGGGCACGAACTTGGGGAACCGCCCCTCGCGCCGTATGGCGAGCCGCCCGCCGCCGATGTCGAGCTCGAGCCCGCCGGCGCGGAAGAAGCCGCTGAAGACGATCTTGCGGGCGTGCGCGGTGATGTCGACGAAGCCGCCGCAGCCCGCGGTAACGTGCGGCTTGGCCGCGAGCCGCGAGACGTTGACGTTGCCGTCGCGGTCGACCTCCATGAACGAGAGCAGCGAGTGGTCGAAGCCGCCGCCCTGGAAGTAGATGAACTGGTACGACGAGGGCACGATCGCGTCGGCGTTGGCCGAGCAGCCGAACGCGAACCCGGTCAGCGGCACGCCTCCGACCGCGCCCTGCTCGATGACCCAGGTCACCGCGCCGGCGAGGCCTTCTTCCAGCAGGATACCTGGCACCAGCACCGAGATGCCGAAGCCGAGGTTCGCCGCGCTGCCGGCGGAGAGTTCCATGGCCGCCCGCCGCGCGACGACCTTCTCGGCGTCGAAGGCCGCCGGCGCGAAGCTGTCCAGCGGCCGGCGGATCTCGCCGCTGATCGCCGGGTCGTAGCCGATCTGCGTCGTCTGCATCTGGTCGGGGACGACGACGATCGCGTCCACCAGCGTCGACGGCACGTAGACGCGCTGCATCGGGATCGAGCCCTGCGCCACCATCCGCTTCACCTGCGCGATGACGATGCCGCCGCAGTTGCGCGCCGCGATCGCGAGGTCGAGCACGCCCAGCATGGCGCCCTCGTGCTCCATCGACAGGTTGCCGGCCTCGTCGGCGGTCGTCGCGCGGATGATGGCGACATCGGGAGCGATGTTGGGGAAGTGCAGCCAGTCCTCGTTGCCGAAACGGACCTTGTGCACGATGGGCTCGCGCGCGGCGGCGTTCATCGCGCAGCCCTGCCGGTCGGGGTCGACGAAGGTGTCGAGCCCGACCCGGGTCATCACGCCGGCTCGCCGCGCGGCGACCTCGCGGTGCATGTCGAACAGGATGCCGGACGGGACGTTGTAGGCGGCGACCTCGTCGTTGACGATCATTTTCCAGATTGCCGGCGACGCGGCCGACGACGGCCCCGACGGGTAGGAGCCTGCGAGGACGCGCGCGAGCAGCCCGGGCTTCGCGATGTGGTCGATGCCGCGGATGCCCCACATGTCGCCCGAGGCGATCGGATGCAGCGTGGTGATGCCGCGCGGGTGGCCCTCGCGCGAGAAGCGCTCGCCGATCGCCTCCAGCATCCGGTCGGGACAATTGAGCCCGCTCGACGAACTGACGCTCACGACCGCGCCGTCTGCGATCAGCGCCGCCGCGGCCTGGGGCGTCAGCAGTTTGCTCGATGCCATCATCCCTCCAGTGATCCGGTCGCACCACAGGATTGGCGCACCACCAGCCGCGGCGCGAGCAGCACGCGCTCCGCCGGCCTCCGGGCGCCGCCGATCCGCTCCAGCAGGACCCGGCCCGCCTCGCGCCCGATCTCGCGCGGCCGCACCGCCACGGTCGTCAGGCCCGGACGCCACACGGCGGCGAGTTCGATGTCGTCGAAGCCGACGACGGCGAAGTCGCGCCCGGGCGCACGCCCGGACTCGGTGATCGCGAGCATCGCGCCCAGTGCAAGGAGGTCGTTGAAGCAGACCAGCGCGGTGGGCGGCGCCGGCAGCGCGAGCAGCGCGACCATCGCCTGCTTGGCGTCGCTCCAGCGCGGCAGGCTCGACGTCACCAGCGCCGGGTCGACGCCGAGGCCGTGACGGACGAGCGCGTCGGCATAGCCCGCGTGGCGCTCCTCGCTGACCGACGACGCCACGCTCGTCCCGAGGTAGGCGATCCGGCGGTGTCCGAGCTTCAGCAGGTGCTCGGTTGCGAAGCTCACGCCGAGGCGGTTGTCGCCGGACACGAAGTCGAAGCGGCGGCCGTCGACGGCGCGCAGCACCTGCACGACGGGGATGCCGGCGTCGACGAACGGCTGGAAGGCCGACGCCTTGGTGCCGCTGGCCGCGGAGATCAGCACGCCGTCGGCCCGCTGCTCCAGCATCCGGCGCAGGAATCGCTCTTGCCGCGGCAGCGACTCCTCGGTGTGGGTGATGAAGGCGACCCGCCCGCTCTGGTCGAGCACCGATTCGGCGCCGGCCGCGAGTTCCGCGTAGAACGGGTTGGTGAAGTCGGAGACGACGATGCCGATCGTCTGCGTCCCCGCGGTACGCAGGTTCGCCGCGTGCCGGTTGTAGACGTACCCGCAGGCGTGCATCGACTCCTGCACGCGCAGGCGGGTGCCCTCGGCGACCAGCGGACTCGAGCGCAGGACGAGCGACACCGTCGACCGGGAAACCCCGGCCAGGCGCGCCACATCGTTGAGGGTCGGCATTTGGATCGATCCAAATTTTTGCCGAATCTAGTCGTTTTCCCGGCGGCTGTCGATACCCCCCGATCAAACTTCCCGCGTTTTCCGTTTCCCCGGCGGTCGTCCCGCCACGGGCCGCGCCGCCGCCGGCCCCTTCCGCAGGCGCATCGCGCCGCGCGTGCCGGTGCCGGCGTCTCCGACCGATACCCCCCCTTAGGGAGTAGCCGCCGACCACCCATGACGGTTATGGACGCCGGGCGCCGTCGCTCGCCTAATGGCGGGACTCGGCGTCGTTCGCCGCGGGGGTGGCTGTGCGCCTGCCGCGCGCTCCGGCGTGCGCCGCAGTCCCAACTGCGCGACAATCATGGTTTTTGACGGAGGAACCGACCATGCAATTCGACAAGGAACTCGACGCCCGTGGGCTCTCCTGCCCGCTGCCCATCCTCAAGACCAAGAAGGCGCTGAACGACCTCACCAGCGGCCAGGTGCTCAAGGTGGTCTCCACCGATCCCGGGTCGGTCAAGGACATGCAGGCGTTCGCCAACCAGACCGGCAACCCCCTGCTCGAGTCCAGCGAAGAGAACAAGGACTTCGTCTTTTACCTCAAGAAGAAATAGCCCGCGCGCGGCGCCGGCCAGGGAGATTCCATGCCTACCAAGAAGATGGCGATCATCGCGACCAAGGGCACGCTGGACATGGCGTATCCGCCGTTCATCCTTGCGTCCACGGCCGCGGCGCTGGGCTATGAAGTCCAGGTGTTCTTCACGTTCTACGGGCTGCAATTGCTGCGGCGCGACCTTTCCGACGTCAAGATCAGCCCGCTCGGCAATCCCGCGATGCCGATGCCCGTCCCGATGCCGGTCCTCGTTGCCGCGCTGCCCGGGATGGAATCGATGGCGACGATGATGATGAAGGACAAGCTCAAGAAGAAGGGCGTCGCCTCGCTCGAGGAGCTGCGTGCGCTTTGCCTCGAGGCCGAGGTCAAGTTCATCGCCTGCCAGATGACCGTCGACCTCTTCGACTTCCAGAAGAGCGACTTCATCGACGGCATCGAGTACGGCGGCGCCTCGACGTTCATGGAGTTCGCCGGCGAGACCGACATCTGCCTGTTCGTCTGACGGCCGGCGCTGGCCGCGGCGGGACCGCGCGCGGCCGGCGGCCTCAGCGAAGGAAGAACGCGCTCGCCAGCACCAGTGCGGCGAGCCAGACGGTTTCGACCAGGATCAGCGCCAGCGGTCGCCACCCGGCGCGCGCCAGCTGCATGAACGAGGTCTTCATGCCCAGGGCGGCGATCGCGACCACCAGGCAGGCACGCGAAACCGCATTCAGCCCCTGCTGCAGCGCAGCGGGCACGGCGCCCAGCGAGTTCAGAACGACCATCGCGGCGAACAGCCACAGGAACCACGGGACCAGCGGCTGCTTCGCCACGACGCGGCCGCGCGCGTGCTCCGTCTCGGCCTGCTCGCGCGCACGCTTGAACGCCGTCGCGACCACGACGACCACCAGCGCCAGCATGGCCACGCGGAAGAGCTTGACGACGGTGGCGACGTCGCCGACTTCCGGCCCCAGCGTGTAGCCCGCGCCGACGACCTGCGCCACGTCGTGGATGGTGCCGCCGATGAACAGGCCCGCGAGCGCCGGCGGCAGGTCGAGCGCCCGCGCGACCAGCGGATAGAGCACCATCGCCAGCGTCGACATCACCGTGACCGTCACCACGACCATCAGCGTGAAGCGGGCGCCGTCCTTCTCGCGCGGCAGCACCGCGGCGATGGCGAGCGCTGCCGATGCCCCGCAGATCGCCACCGCGCCGCCGGACAGCACGCCCTGGGCCCGGGTCAGGCCGAAGCGGCGCGCGAGCAGCAGGCCGAGACCCAGCGTCGTCAGCACCCCCACGACGACGATGATCGCGCTCACCCAGCCGAGCGACGCGATCTGGCTGCCGGTGATGCGCGCGCCGAGCAGGCCGACCCCCAGCCGCAGCAGCGTGCGCGAGCAGAACTCGATGCCCGGCCGCGTCCTCGGCTCGTGGCTGAGGTAGTTGAAGGCGATGCCGAAGAACAGGGCGTAGAGGAGCTGCGGGCCGCCGTGCAGCGTGGAGACGAAGGTGGCCGCCAGCGCAATGAGCGTCGACAGACCGGTCCCGGGGAGCCAGCGCAGGACGTTGGCGACCGCGGCACCGCCGCGCCGGGGGATGCGCGCGTCAGCCACGGCAAGCCTGCGTCGGGGTCGCGCCCGCCGCCCCGGCGAGCGGTCGCGGCGTCCCCGCGGGGCCGCAACGCGGGCACAGGGGGCATCGCCCGCCGCGGGCGTGCACATGGAGTGGGAAGTCGCTCATCCTGGGTCGCCAGCGCGGCCCGGCACCTGCGCCGCTTTGCCGCAGTGTAGCGGCGGGACGCCGAGTCATGCAAATCATATAACTGATATAGATGATCTAGTTGACTTGTTCCCGGCGGCGAAATACGATGGGCGCTGTCCGATCCCGCGCCGCCCGCCCGGCGCCGGATCGCGCGGTGGCCGTCGCGCCCGTGCCGGAATCCCCGGCGATCACCGGGCCGCCCCGACGCGCACCGAAGACCGGGCACAACAGAGGAGTCACGCCATGGAAAGCTACAAGCTGTTTCTGAACGGGCAATGGCACGCCGGGAGCGGCGTGCTCAAGGTCGTCGACCCCGCCACCGACCAGGTGTTCGCCGAGGTGGCCACCATCGACCGCGCCGGCGTCAGGCAGGCGCTCGACGACGCGCAGGCGGCGTTCGCCGGCTGGAGCGCGCTGACCGCCAAGGCGCGCGGCGACTACCTGCGCGCCATCGCCGGCGAGCTCAACGCGCGCCGCGACCAGGTCGCGCGCGTGATCACGCTCGAGAACGGCAAGCCGCTGGCGCAGTCGCAGGGCGAGGTCGCGATGACCGTCGATCACCTGCTCTGGTTCGCCGAGGAGGCGCGCCGGGCCTACGGTCGCTTGGTCCCGAACCAGGCCGACGGCAAGCGGCACCTGGTGATGCGCCAGCCGGTCGGCGTCGTCGGCGCCATCGCCCCGTGGAACTTCCCGCTGGTGCTCGCGATCCGCAAGGTCGCGCCGGCGCTGGCGGCCGGCTGCCCCGTCGTGCTGAAGCCGGCCAGCGCGACGCCGCTGTGTGCCATCGAGTTCGCCCGCTGCGTCGAAGCCGCCGGGCTGCCCAAGGGCGTCTTCCAGGTCGTCCTCGGGCAGGCGACCGCGATCGCCGACGAGATGCTCGAGAACCCGATCTGCCGCAAGATCAGCTTCACCGGCTCGACCTCGGTCGGCCAGTACCTCATCCGCGGCGCCGCGCACAAGTGCACGCTGCTCTCGCTGGAGCTCGGCGGCAACGCCCCGCTGCTGATCTTCGACGACGCTGACTTCGACCAGGCGATCGAGGGCACGCTCATCACCAAGTTCCGCAACACCGGCCAGTCGTGCATCGCCGCCAACCGCGTCTACGTGCACCGCCCGATCTACGACCGCTTCGTCGCCGCGCTGGTGGCGCGGGTGCAGGCGCTGAAGGTGGGCAGCGGCCTCGAAGGCGGCATGGACGTCGGCCCGATGATCGACGCCAAGGCGCTCGCGTCGGCGCTCGACTTCGTCGCCGACGCAGTCAAGGGCGGCGCCCGGGTGCTCGCCGGCGGCAAGCGCCACGGCGACAAGGGCAACTTCCTGCAGCCGACGTTGCTGGTCGACGTCCCGGGCAACGCGAAGTGCCTGCGCGAGGAGATCTTCGCGCCGATCGCCGTCGTGCTCCCCTTCGACACCGAGGAAGAGGCGCTGGCGCGCGCCAACGACACCGAGTTCGGCCTCGCCGCCTACGCGTTCACCTCCGACCTCAACCGGGCCTTCCGCGTTGCCGAAAAGCTGGAAGCGGGAACCGTCGGCATCAACGACGCGGTGCCCTCGACCAGCAACTGCCCGTTCGGCGGCTTCAAGCAGAGCGGCTGGGGCCGTGAACTCGGCAGCGAAGGCCTCGACGCATTCCTCGAGACCAAGCACGTCTCGATCGCCGGCATCCGCTAGGTCCGACAGCCGCCACGCGACGCCCGCCGTCACGAGCCGGACACCCCGGGGCGTGGCGGCGTGCGGGCGATGCGCGCCCGGCTTCAGACGTAGTGCTTGGTCGCGCGCCGGCGGCCGGGCTTGGACTTCTGGATGACGACGCCGCGCACGGCATCGAGGCCAGCGAGGTCGATCGCCGGATACGCCGGGTTGAGCGCGCGCAGCTGCCATCCCGCGCCGCTGCGCACCAAGGCGCGGAAGATCGGTTCGCCCGCGACCTCGGCGACGACGTACGAACCGTCGCGGGCGAGGCCCTCCGGCTCGACGACGATGACCTCGCCCTCGATGAACTCGGGCGCCATGCTGTCGCCCAGCACCATCAGCGCATAGGACTCGCCGCCGCTGCAGCGCTCGCCCTCGTCGGGGCTCGCCGGCACGATCGGGATCCTGCGCCGCGCCTGCTCGTCGGCCGGCATCGGTGGCGCCTCCTTCGGCGGCGGGCGCGTCACGCGCGCCTCGTGCGGCCCGGCGCGGCGACGCGGTCGTAGTAGCGCGCCCGGTAGAGGAGCCGCGGCCGC
>DATIUK010000104.1:0-8407 GCA_035466885.1 Casimicrobiaceae bacterium | reverse complement strand
CTGCCCGACGTTGACGGCGAGCAGCGTCAGGTGCTCGGCCTTGAGCCGCAACGCGACGGGCTCGAGATCCTTCATCTCCTGGTAGCAGTACGCGCACCAGTCGGCCCAGAAGCGGATCACCGTCGGTGCGCCGTCGCCGCCTGCCGGAAAGCGAACGGTCGGGCCGACCACGGCCGCCAGCACAAAGCCGGGGGCGCGGTCGCCGCGATTGAGCGGCACCGGGTCGCCGCAGCCGGTCAGCGCCATCGCGACACCGATCGCGACGGCGAGCCACCGGAGGTGAAGGTCAATGAAGCGCATTGCCGATGAGAATCAAGCCGGACTTGGCGATCATCCACGCGACCACCAGGGCGAAGACCAGAAACAGCGTGCCCTCCACCGCCGCCAGCGTGCGCGTGGCGCGCGCGACCCGGGCGCGGAGGTCGGGTCTTCGTGAGAACGGTGCGAGCGCCAACGCGCCAACGGCCGCCGCGGTCGCGGCGAACAGCGGCACGTAGAGCGCGTAGCCTTGGTACGAATACTCGGCCTTGAGGACGCAGAACGGGCAGTGGTGGCGCGGGTCCTCGTAGATGTACAGCGACACGAAGGACACGATTGCCGCGAGCGACAGCACCAAGGCGCCGATGCCGCCCAATCCCAGTAGCAGGCCGCCCCAGCCCTGCCGGGCGACGATGGCCGAGAGTGCTACGACCGCCGCCATGCCAGCGAAGAAGCTCGGTATCGCCCATTGTGGCGACCAGCGGGTGAGCGCGCCGGCCAGCTCCCCGGTCACCGTGGTGGCCGAGGCGGAGAACAGGCTGCCGCAGCAGGAGGTGATGACGTCGGCCCTGAGGCCAAGGAAGTAGGCGAGCTGCAGGGCGAACGACACCGCCAGCAGCGGCACGATGCACAGCAGCAGCGCGTGCTTGGCGCGGGTGAGGGGGTAATCGGGCGCGCGCGCGTCGACGGCGTTGAGGGTCAGCCAGGCGCTGCCCAGGAAGAACACCGCGATCTGCGCGTAGAGCGCGGGAAAGCCCCAGGCGTTCACCTGCAGCGTGCCGACCGCGCACATCGCCCCGACAAACATCATCGCCATGCGGTCGGCGTTGAACACGAACAGCAGCAGCGCGGCGACCTGTGCGGCAAGCATCAGCGCCACGGCGGCCGACACCAGCGTCGTCCGCCGCTCCAGCCGCAACTGCCGCGCGCTGCCGCTGGCAGTGTCCCAATGCCGCAGCACGGCGACGGCGTGCGGCGTCGCCGCGGCGAGTCCCGCCAGCGCGGCAGCGCCGACGAGCAGGATGGCCAGGATGGCGTGGTGGAAGATCATGCCACCACCCGGCCATCGGCCAAGCGCACCACGCGGTCGATCAGCGGTGACGCGCAGATGCGCGGATCGTGGCTCGACAGCACCACGGTCCGGCCCTCGGCGCGCAGCGCGGCGACGACGTCGAGGAACGCCGCCGACAGCGCAGAATCGAGGTTGGCGGTCGGCTCGTCGGCGATGAACACCGGGGGATCGTTGATCAGCGCCCTCGCGATCGCCACCCGCTGCTGCTCGCCACCGGAAAGCGATTCGACCCGGGCGTGCGCGCGACGGGAGAGGTCGAGCCGGGCGAGCAGCGCGTCGGCCCGCGCGACCAGCGCGCGCTGCCCGATGCCCGTCGGATACGCCGGCAACATCACGTTGTCGCGCACCGAGAGGCCGGCGATCAGGTTGAACTGCTGGAAGACGAAGCCGAAGCGCTTCCGGCGCAACTCGGCGGTGAAGCGCTCCGGCAGTCCCGACACCACCTCGCCGTCGAGCCGCACCCGGCCCGACGTGGGACGCGCGAGGCAGCCGGCGAGGGTCAGCAACGTGGTCTTGCCCGATCCTGACGGCCCCTGCAGCACGGTGATGCGGCCGCTGTCGATGACGAGGTCGATGTCGGACAGCGCGGTGAACGCGTTCGGCTCGCCCTCGTGATACACCTTGCCGATACCGGCGAGTTCGATCCGGGCCACGTCAGTACCCGCCCGGCCGCCCGAAGGGTACTGACTGCGCCCCCTCGGGGGGCAGCGAACGCAGTGAGCGTGGGGGCTGCTTCATCCTAGAAGGTCCCGCGCATCGCGGCGTCGGGATCGGTGGTGGCGGCGCGCCACGACGGCACCAGCGTGGCGAGCGTGTAGGGCACGATGGCAAGCAGGGCGAGGCTCAGCAACTGCAGTCCATCGACCGTGGGCGTGAGCGCGAATTGCGGATACAGCGTCGCCCAGCCCTTCAATACCGGCGCGATCAACGCCGCGCCGAAGTGAAAGACGTGGACGTGCGCGGCGAGGTAGCCCGTAAGAAACGCGAGGCCGGAAACGAGCACTCCTTCCCACAGCTTCATCTGCAGCACGTCGGTGGTGTCCCACCCGATCGCCTTGAGGATGCCGATCTCGCGGCGTTCGTCGGCCGATAGCCCCGCTGCCTTGGTCCACGCCAGGATGACGAACGCGAGCAGCGACAGGCTGGCCACGCTCAACAGCAGCCCTTCGCGCCAGCTGAACAGCGATTCGTAGGTGCGCAGCAACTCCTCGCGCAGGATCACGCGGCTGCCGGGCAGGCGCGCAGCGATCTTGGTCGCCACGGTGCGAACTTCCTGCGGGTTGGTCACCGAAAAGGCGAGATCGGTGTAGACCTCCGGCGGCAGGTCGAAGAAGGCGCGACAGTCGGCCTCGCCGATCAGGATCAGATCGGCGCTGACCAGCGACGACGCCTGGTCCAGCACGCGCTCGACGGTGAACGAATACAGGGCGCCTGAAGGCGAGCGCAGTGCCAGCGGGTTGCCCGCCACCAGCCCGCGGGCGCGGGCGACGCCGTCGCCGATGACGACCCGGCCCCGCGCCGGAGGCGAATCCGAGGGCACCATCAGCGTGTAATTGGCGGCCGCGACCGGATCGAAGAAGTAGCCCCACAGCCGGCCCTTGGCTGCGCTGACCCCGCGCACCTCCCCCACCGTCGCGAGGTCGGCCGCGGTCGCGAAAGCGTGCCGTCCCGCGGACAGCCTCTGCACCAGCACCTCCGGGCTGTGCTGCAGGATCGCCGCGGCCTCCTGCTTCAGTGCCTGCGCGAACAGCATCACCGACGCCAGCACGAACACGATGAGCGCGTACACCGCCAGCAGGCCCATGTTGCGCGCGCGATGGCGCGCCAACGCGACCAGCGTGTAGTCAACGAGCCGGGCTTGTCGATTCAGTCGGGCGCGCATCGGGAGCAATCGACGCATCGGGAACCCGCAGGTGCGCGGGCACCCCCAGCACCGCTCCGGAAGGAAAGTGCTCGAGTGCGAGCGGATGATCCTGGAACGCGGAGTGGCGGTCGGCCAGAGAAAGATGGCGCAGGTAGCGGGCTTCGGTCACCAGGACGAGATCGGTCAGCCCCAGTTCCTGCGTCAGCGCCATGGAGGCGCGCCGTTGCGGCGACGGAGGCGCCGGGCGTGATTCGATCTGGATCAGGACGAGCCCCCCTGACAGGAACGCCACGAGCAGCAGCGCCCAGGCAAACGGACGCAGGCGACGGCTGCGGAGAGAGGTCATGGCCAAGCCAGGAACGCCTTCATGCTTTCGCAATCTAGTTCATCCCGCGAGCCCGGGCCTTGCGCGGGCTCAAACGAGTGCCTTGGCGACGGGGGCGCCGACGCTCCGGCCGGTCAAGGCGCAGCGCGTGCGGCCGCGGCAAGCTGCGCGCGCCGGTGTAGGAACCGTCGGATCTCGAACGCCCGCCGAGCGAACTCGGAGGGGCTCGACCACGGCTTCGGCCGCCGCGTTGCCATGAAGCGGACGCTCTTCCACACCGGACATGAGGAGCCGCCGATCGCCAGCCAGTGGCGATAGTCGTCGTTCCAGGCCTCGTCGCCGAAGTCCATCCAGGGCTTGTGATGCCCGACGGCGTGGACGATTCTCGCTCCGGCCGCCGCTGCCCGATGGCGAAAGACGTTGTATTCGGGAAGCAGGTCGACCGGCTCGATCCGCTGCTTCTGCAGCCAGAGGTTGAGTATGGCCTGCTCGCTCATCACGACTCGATCCGCATACCGGACGCTCGCCTCCAGCAGCCAGGCCTTTGCCTCGCGCCAACCCGGCAAGCGGTCCGACAGGACGAAGATCCCCGCGTTGTAGAACGGGCGGTCCATGGCGAAGCCCTCGATGTCGCGGCTGAAGTTGAAGCGCAGCGGCTTGTCCTCGCGGGCGAAGGCCGCGCCGCCGCGCCCGCGCTCGACGAGCGCCGTCGTGTCGCCGCGCACCAGGACATCCGCATCCAGCCAGAGAACCTGCGAATACTGCGCGAGCAGGTCGAAGCACTCGTACTTGGCGTAGACCTGGTCGGAGAACGCACGCAGCGAAGCGGCCGGGATCCCGCGCCGGATCCGCTCGGGACAACGGAAGCGCTCGAAGCGGCAAGGATGCACGCGACCGAGCCGCTCGACGTCCGAATCGCACAGCCCTCCGTGGTGGATGAGCACGTCGTAGTCGTCCGCAGGCGGAAACCGGCCAAGGCCGCGCAACACGGTCGCCGCCGCGAAGGCGAGGTCGGGCGTGACGCCCATGGCGACGGCCAGCGCGCGCTTGCCGGAATGGTTGCTCATGGTTTGCCGACCGCATCAAGCGCTTGACGTCACCTTCGGGCGTTTCTGCTGCTTCGTAGCACGCCGACGAGGCCGTGGCATGCGATCGGGCCGCGAACACCGTGGCCCGGAAGCCACACCGGGTATGGGAAAATCCACCGCATCGCGCGGATCCGTTCACGCGCCGGCCTCGCCCCGGAAGGAGCATCCATGAGCAAGTCCCTGCGGCTGTCCGAGAAATGGTTCCGGCGTGGCCTGTGGATCGTCGCCATCGTCTTCGCGGCCTTCCTGACCGGCCTGGGCAACACCGTCGTGCGGCACATGCCGCGGGTCGAGACCGCGGTGTCGCTCGACCAGTTCATGCCGCAACCGGAAACCCCCCGGCTGCGCGAGCGGCTGCGCGACGCCGCCAAGACCGAGGCCGAGGTCAATCGCGCGCTCGAGCAGGCGCGGCAGCAGCATGCCGTCGCCGTGGCCGACTCGAGGACGGCGGCCGACTCGCTGGCCGCGTTCCTCGCCACCCGGCAGGTGACGGCCCGTCCCGACCAGGACCCGGAGGTGATCGCCCGGCGCGAAGCGGTGGAGGCAGCCAAGAAGACCGAGCGGCAGGCACTCGCCATCGTCGAGGTGCGCCAGAAGGAACTGCTGGACCTGCGGCAGGACCACGAGCGCCTGCGCGTCCGGCTGCGCGAGCTGGAGGAGGGCGCCCGCGGTGCCTTCGACTCGGCGCGCCACGCGCAGGAGATGCGCGTCTTCCTTTACCGTCTCGCGCTCACCTTGCCGCTGCTGCTCGTCGCCGGCTGGCTCTTCGCCCGGAAGCGGCAGAGCACCTACTGGCCGTTTGTCTGGGGCTTCATCCTGTTCGCGCTGGTCGCGTTCTTCGTCGAGTTGGTGCCCTACCTGCCCGACTGGGGCGGCTACGTGCGCTACATCGTCGGGATCGTGATCACCGTCCTGGTCGGGCGCTGGGCGATCCAGGCGCTCAATCGCTACCTCGAGCGGCAACGCGCGGCCGAGGCGATGCCCGATGCCCAGCGCCGCGACGAGCTCTCCTACGACGTGGCGCTGGCGCGGCTGGCGAAAAAGGTCTGCCCGGGCTGCGAGCGCCCGGTCGACATCGCCAACCACGAGATCGACTTCTGCCCGCACTGCGGGATCGGCCTGTTCAACAAGTGCGGTTGCGGAGCCCGCAAGAGCGCGTTCGCCCGCTTTTGCCACGTGTGCGGCAAGGTGGCGGCAGCGGAAGCGGCCGAACCCGTCGCGTAGACAGGAGGACCGCGGCACGGTCAGCGCTGCCGGGCGGCCGGCACAGCCACCCGGCAGCGAGGTTCACGCCTCGCCCCGTTTGATCCGCATCCGCGCAAGACCCGCCTTGCTCCGCGCCTTCCACTGCGCGAGCTGCCGCTGACGGTCGAGAGGAGTGAAGCTGCCCCGGGCCATCTCGCGCGCGAGCTTTCGCCAGTTGCGCAGGCGGTCGGGATCGACCGTATCGCGCACGGCGCAGCCGGGCTCGCTCTCGTGGCGGCAGTCGACGAAGCGGCAGTGCGCCGCCAGCACGTCGATGTCGGAGAACGTCACCGCCAGCGCACCCCCGTCGCCGTCGGGCCGAAGCGTGCGGATCCCCGGCGTGTCGACGATGCACGCGCCCATGGGCAACCGATGCAGCGAGCGCACAGTGGTCGTGTGCATGCCGCGACCGTCGCTCGCACGCACCGGACCCGTGTCCTGCACGCCCGACCCGAGCAGCGTGTTGGTGAGCGTCGACTTGCCCGCTCCCGAGGAACCCAGAAGGACCAGCGTACGGCCGCGCGCGAGGTAGGGCCGCAGCGCCGCCGCGGCCGAGGCATCGGTCGCGTCGACGGCGACCATCTCGATCGCGCGCCCGATCCGCTGCTGGAGGTTGGCCACCCGCTCCTCCACCGGCTCGCCGGCCGCCCTTGCGACGTCGAGCTTGGTCAGCACGACGACCGGCAGGATGTCCTCCTGCTGCGCGAGCGCGAGATAGCGTTCCAGCCGACGCGCGTTGAAGTCGGCGTCGAGGCCCATCACCAGCAACGCGACGTCGACATTGCTGACCACCGGGTGCCGACGCCCGTAGCCGTCCACTCGCGCCAGGTGATTGGTCGGCGCAACCCGCGCCACGACCCAGTGCGCGCCGTGCACGTCGTCCTGGCCGAGCACCCAGTCGCCGACCGCCAGCGCCGTACCGTCCTCCGCCAGGCGGCGCGTCAGCCGCGGCTTCACCCGCGCCGCCGCCTGGCCGAGCGCGTCCTGCAGCACCAGCGTCTCGCGGTGCACCTCGGCGACGCGGCCGAGCCACGACGGCGACTCCCGGTCTGCGTCGCTTGCCTCTACCGCCAGCGCGGCGGCGCGTCCGGCGATCGCCGGTGTCAGCCCCAGCGCGGACAACCCTTCGTAATCGAACTGCAGCATGATGGTCTGATCCTTCGTTTTCCAATGACGAGGCTCCGGACGAAGCCGCGCAAACGGCGTCGCGCCGCGACGGCGGGACACCACGGATGGGGAAACGTCGGACGCGCGCCGGCGGGGCGCGACGGGTGCTGCACTGGACTGTCGCTGGCGGGGCGGCGGGGAATGCGCGCGCCAGGCGTCAGGCGACCGGGACGAGCCGTGCGGTCAGGCGGCGGCCGACAGGAGGTGGACAAGGACAATCGTCATCATGGCGGCCTCCTGTGGTGGGTGCGGACGGAAACCAAGCACTGCGGAAGAAGAATTGTGCGCGCGTCGGTGCCGGCTGGTCAACGCCAGGATCGCGATGCGGCCTTGAGCCTTGAGTGGGGTATTCGCGCCTTGCGGCATTGCTCGAAAGAGAAACCACGTGTTCGCGGTTGCAGGCGCGGCGATGGAGTCTGCGTAGCCGCCTTTCAAGAATCAGCGGCGCCTGCCAGCATGAAGAACTGATCGAAGGGCCGCGTGCCAGGCAATCGAAGCCTTCGACCTGCCACAGGGCCGGCGAAGACGCGCGTCGCCGCCGCCGCCTCTCTCTGCCTCTCAGTCGGTCAGACAGGCTTCCGAATGGTCATCGCGCCGCGGATCTCGCCCGGACGATAACCGACTGCCTTGTCGTCCGGGTAGAGCGCCTTCAGCTTCTCGATGACGGCAGGGGTCAGTTGTTCGGGCGATCCATGGCAGTTGAGGCACAGCGGCTGCGTCGGCAATGCCCGCATGTAGCGATACGACTGCTTCCCTCCTTCGGCCACGATCTCGGCTTTCTCGAGCGTCGTCGCGCTTTCGCCCGACGCCGCGCGACGATCGAAGTCCTCGAGCGCCGCCCGCTCCCACGCGTCCGGCACGGCACGCGGATTGCGGTTGCGCAGGCTCACGCGGCGGACGCTCCAGCCAGTCTCGTCGGACGCGGCCTTCGCCAACTGGGGCGCCTTGTCGCGACAAACGAGAATTGCGCCTTCGGGGCCGTTCTTCCCGATTTCCTCGGTAAGCACGGCGAGCAGCTTGGGTGGGACCGAGCCGGCCACCTTTCTCGCCTCGCCGACCCAGGCCGGCTCTTGCGCGCTGGCCGACACGATTGCGCAGAGGAGCGCCTCCGCCATGACCGATCGCGTCGCAGCAATGTGCATGAAAGCCTCCCTGTCCCGATTGAACGGCCGATTCACACGACCCGCGGTTGATCCCCAATCGTACTACAGCGACGAGCCCCTTGGGCCCGCTCGGGTCCTGACCGTTATGTAGCGCTCTACATAACGGCCACTTGCGGACATTCACATTGCGGCCAGGAGCAGACACCCGACCAGGCTGATCGCTTGCGTCATATCGCCATATGACTGCGACGCCACCGGGTTGGTGAGGTCCCTGCCCATCGGCGG
>DATIUK010000103.1:0-3849 GCA_035466885.1 Casimicrobiaceae bacterium | reverse complement strand
CGTCTTGCCGTCGGCGTCGCGCGCGCGCAGGCCGCCGTGATAGAGATCCATCGCGCCGTCGCCGCGGATGAGGCACAGGCTGTTGGCGCGGAAGCGCCCGAACTCGTTGTAGAAGACGAGATTCTTCTCGAAGAGCTCCTTCACGAGGCGCACCGCGTCGCGGCTCCAGGCGATCATCTGGTAGATGTCCTTGAGCAGCGCCGCGCGCTCGGCCTCGGCCAGCGATTTGTTGACGCCGCCGGGCACGGAGCCCGTGCCGTGGACGCGCTTGCCGGCGGTCATCCGGATCACCTCCTGGCCGTACTTGCGCAGCAGCACGCCGCGCTTGGCGATGTCCGGGTGCGCCTGCGCGACGCCGACGATGTTGCGCTTCGCGACGTCGCTGTCGAAGCCGAACAGCAGGTCCGGCGAGCAGAGGTGGAAGAAGTGCAGCGCGTGCGACTGCAGGATCTGGCCGAAGTGCATCAGGCGGCGGATCTTGTCGGCGGTCGGCGTCACCTTGCGGGCGCCGACGATCTGGTCCATCGCCTTGGACGCGGCGAGGTGGTGGCTGACCGGGCAGATGCCGCACAGCCGCTGGACCATCACCGGGACCTCCCAGTAGGGCCGGCCCTGAATGAACTTCTCGAAGCCGCGGAACTCGACGATGTGCAGCCGGACCTGGTGGACCCGGTCGTCGGCGTCGAGCAACAGCGTCACCTTGCCGTGGCCCTCGACGCGGGAGACGGGGTCGATCGCGACGCGGCGCAGTCCCTGCGGATTGGCGGCGGTTTCCAGTTCGAGGCTCATCGGCGTGCTCCTGGTTCGCGGTCGGGCGATCGGCGGCGCTCGCGCGAGCGCCGCCGCGCGCTCCCGATCAATCGTAGTGCATGAGTTCGTGCGGCAGCCGCGGCGTGCGCCCGGCCAGGAGGTCGTTGACGAAGCGCCAGATCGCGTCCCCCGACGGCGGGCAGCCCGGGAGAAAGTAGTCGATCTTGACCACCTCGTGCAGCGGGCGCACCTTGTCGAGCGGCAGCGGCAGCTCCGGATCGTTGGGAATCCCGCCCGACGACAGGCTCGCCTCTGTCGCATAGACCTCCTGCAGGCAGTCGCGCAGGTCGAGGTGATTGCGCTGCGCCGGCAGGCCGCCGTTCAGCGCGCAGGCACCGATGGCGACGAGGATCTTGCAGTTGACGCGGAACTCGCGCAGGACGTGGACGTTCTCGGCGTTGCAGACCCCGCCCTCGATGATGCCGACGTCGCAGCGGCCGCAGTGCTTGATGTCGGTGATCGGCGAACGGTCGAACTCCACGAGTTCGAGGAGATCGAACAGCCGCTCGTCGATGTCGAGGAACGACATGTGGCAACCGAAGCAGCCGGCGAGCGAGGTCGTGGCGATGCGCAGCTTGCGTGGCTTCTTCTCATCCATGGCGTGCTCCCGGCGGCCGTGGCGCGTCCTCCAGCGCCCGCGCGCTGATCGGCTTCAGGTCGTACTTGCGCTTGCCGATCGGCACGGCGAACGCCTGCCCCTTGCGCAGGATGACGCCGACCGGGCAGACCTGGGTCGCCTTGTCGCTCGCCGCGAGGTTGGTGTCGGCGAGACGCCCCGACGCTGCATTGACGATCAGGTGCTTGGTGATGCCCCGACCCGACAGCGCGAAGACGTTCTTGCGGTCGACCTCGGCGCTGGCCCGTATGCACAGCTCGCACAGGATGCAGCGGTTGAAGTCGAGCAGGATCTCCGGGTGCAACGCGTCGACGGGCCGGTTCGGGTACAGGTGCGAGAAGCGCGGGCTCATCACGCCGAGGTCGTAGGCGACCGCCTGCAGCATGCAGTCGCCGCTCTGCTCGCAGGAGGGGCAGAAGTGGTTGCCCTCGACGAACAGCATCTGCACCAGCGTGCGCCGCTGCTCGTTGATCTCGGGCGTGTCGCTCTGGACGGCGATGCCCGGCGCCGCCGGTGTCGTGCAGGCAGCCATGTCGCGGCCGTCGACCTTCACCGTGCAGAGCTTGCAGCTGCCGTGCGGCTTGAATTCCGGGTGGTAGCACAGGTGGGGGATGTAGCGTCCCGCCGCCAACGCCGCCTGGATGATCGTCTGGCCGGGCCGGTAGGGAACGTCGGCGCCGTCCAGCGTGAACGACTGTGCCTGGTTCATCGCACCGCTCCTTCGGTCGCTTCGGGCTGCAGGTGGGCGCCCGCGTCGTCGCGGCCGGTCATCTGCCGCGCGGCGGCGAGCGCCCCGTCGAGGTCGAACGCCGGGCTGAACGCCAGCGACGAGAGCCGGCGCTCGTAGCTCGGCCGGAACTTCTTCAGCGTGTCGAACAGCGGGTTGCACGCGGTGTGGCCGAGCCCGCAGTGGCTGGTCGCCTGCAGCACCCGGGCGATGTCGACGATCTCGGTGAGGTCGTGCTGCGAGCCGTGGCCGGCGTGCAGCTTGTCCATGCAGTTCTTGAGCAGCGTCGTCCCGACGCGGCAGGGCGTGCAGAAGCCGCAGCTCTCGTGCGCGAAGAAATGGCTGAAGTTCCGCGCGACCTCGAACATGTCCCGCTGCCGGTTGAAGACCATGAACGAACCGGCGGTCGGCACGTCCTCGAAGGCGATGCGCCGCCCGAACTCGGTCTCGTCGAGGCAGACCCCCGACGGCCCTGAGACCTGGACCGCCTGCGTGTCGACGGCGCCGCAGTCCTCGAGCACGTCCCGGATGGTGACGCCGAACGGATACTCGTAGACGCCCGGGCGCGCACAGTCGCCGGACACCGAGAGGAGCTTGGTTCCCGCCGACTTCGCGGTGCCGAACCCCTTGTACCACTCGCCGCCGTGGATCGCGATCAGCGCCGCCGCACAGAACGTCTCGACGTTGTTGACGATCGTCGGCTGCTGCAGGTAGCCGTGCGTCACCGGGTACGGCGGCCGGTTCCGCGGCACGCCGCGGCGCCCTTCCAGCGACTCGATCAGCGCCGACTCCTCGCCGCAGATGTAGGCGCCGGCGCCGACTTGGATCTCGATGTCGAAGTCGAAGCCCGGCTGGCCCATGATGCCGTGGCCGAGCAGGTAGGCGGTCCGCCGCGCCTCGAGCGCCTCCTCCAGCGGGTCGAGAAGGTGCCGGTACTCGCCGCGCAGGTAGATGAAACCCCGGGCGGCACCGACGACGTAGGCACAGACCGTCATGCCTTCGACCACGAGGTCGGCATAGTGCGTGAGCAGCACCCGGTCCTTGAACGTCCCCGGCTCGCCTTCGTCGGCGTTGCAGACGACGTAGCGCATCTGCCCCAGGGCGCTGCGACAGGCCTCCCACTTCAAGCCGGTGGTGAAGCCGGCACCGCCGCGGCCGCGCAGGTTCGAGCGCTTGATCTCCTCCAGCGTGGCGACCGGACCCTGCGGCGCGGCGAGCACCGCCTCGCGCCAGGACCGTTCGTTGGAAGCGATCTCCACGCCCGCGCGTGGCCCGCGGGCGATCGCCGCGCGGATCGCGTCGCCGGGCTGCAGCGCGTGGTCGAGCAGGATGTCCTTGCGCCGGATGTTCTCGGTGATCTCGAAGTGCTCGCGCGGCCACTCGGGCACCGGGATCCGGGCCCGGATCAGATCGATGATCGCGTCCAGCCGCTCCTCGGTGAGCCGCGGGATCGCGAAGCCGTTGACCAGCAGCGCCGGGCCCTGGTCGCACAGCCCCGTGCACGAGGTGAGATCGGCGCGGATCAGCCCGTCCTCGGATGTCTTGCCCCGCTCCAGCCAGAGCTTGCTGCAGAAGTAGTCGAACAGCCGCCCGCTGCCCTGCATGCGATCGGTGATGTTGTCGGAGAACAGCACGCGATAGCGTCCGGCCGAACGGGTGTGCAGGAAACTGTAGAACCCGGCGACGCCTTCCACCC
>DATIUK010000102.1:0-5136 GCA_035466885.1 Casimicrobiaceae bacterium | reverse complement strand
TCCTGGCCTGCACGACTTCGACCTGCTTCCGGTCGTCCTCCGCATGGGATTCGGCATCCTTCACCATGCGCTGGATCTCGTCGTCGGTGAGGCCGGAGCTCGCCTTGATCTTGATCGTGTTCTCCTTGCCGGTCGCCTTGTCCTTGGCCGACACGTGCAGGATGCCGTTGGCGTCGATGTCGAAGGTGACCTCGATCTGCGGCATGCCGCGCGGCGCCGGCGGTATGCCTTCGAGGTTGAACTGGCCGAGGCTCTTGTTGCCGGACGACACGTCGCGCTCGCCCTGCAGCACGTGAATCGTCACTGCCGACTGGTTGTCGTCGGCGGTCGAGAACACCTGCTGCGCCTTGGTCGGTATGGTCGTGTTCTTCTTGATGAGCTTGGTCATCACGCCGCCGAGCGTCTCGATGCCCAGCGACAGCGGCGTCACGTCGAGCAGCAGCACGTCCTTGACGTCGCCCTTCAGCACGCCGCCCTGGATCGCGGCGCCAACGGCGACCGCCTCGTCCGGGTTGACGTCCTTGCGCGGGTCGCGGCCGAAGAACTCCTTGACCTTCTCCTGCACCTTGGGCATCCGCGTCATGCCGCCGACGAGGATGACGTCGCCGATGTCGGAGAGCTTGACGCCGGCGTCCTTGATCGCGATCCGGCAGGGCTCGATCGTCCGCTCGATCAGGTCCTCGACCAGCGCCTCGAACTTGGCGCGGGTGAGCTTGATCGACAGGTGCTTCGGCCCCGACTGGTCGGCGGTGATGTACGGCAGGTTGATGTCGGTCTGCGCCGACGACGAGAGCTCGATCTTCGCCTTCTCGGCGGACTCCTTGAGGCGCTGCAGCGCGAGCACGTCGTTCTTGAGGTCGACGCCCTGCTCCTTCTTGTACTCGGTGACGATGTAGTCGATCACGCGCTGGTCGAAGTCCTCGCCGCCGAGGAAGGTGTCGCCATTGGTCGAGAGCACCTCGAACTGGTGCTCGCCGTCGATCTCGGCGATCTCGATGATCGAGATGTCGAAGGTGCCGCCGCCGAGGTCGTAGACGGCGATCTTGCGGTCGCCTTCCTTCTTGTCCATGCCGAAGGCGAGCGCCGCGGCGGTGGGCTCGTTGATGATCCGCTTGACCTCGAGGCCCGCGATCCGGCCCGCGTCCTTGGTCGCCTGCCGCTGCGAGTCGTTGAAGTACGCCGGAACCGTGATGACGGCCTCGGTGACTTCCTCGCCGAGATAGTCCTCGGCGGTCTTCTTCATCTTGCGCAGCACCTCGGCCGACACCTGCGAGGGCGCCATCTTCTTGCCGCGCACCTCGACCCAGGCGTCGCCGTTGTCGTGGCGCACGATCTTGTAGGGCATCAGGTCGATGTCCTTCTGGACTTCCTTTTCCTCGAACCGGCGGCCGATGAGGCGCTTGACGGCGAACAGCGTGTTCTTGGGGTTGGTGACCGCCTGCCGCTTCGCCGACGCGCCGCAGAGCACCTCGCCGTCCTCCTGGTAGGCGACGATCGAGGGCGTCGTCCGCGCGCCCTCGGAGTTCTCGATCACCTTGGGCTGCCCGCCCTCCATGATGGAGACGCAGCTGTTGGTGGTGCCGAGGTCGATGCCGATGATCTTGCCCATGTCCGATTTCCTTGGTCTTGGTTTCGTCGATTGCCTGAGGCGGGGCAGTCCGTCGTGCGCCGCCCGTTCCCGATCCGATGGCGAGGCATCGCTGCCGACCCGCCGCTGTCCGCTAGATGCCGGCGCGGCCGCCCTGTTTCAAGTCCGGTCTCCCGTCACGACACCGGGGCTCCCCGCGCCTTGGCGACGGCCACCATCGCCGGCCGCAGCACGCGGTCGTTGAGGAGGTAGCCCTTCTGGAACACCTGGATGACGTGGTTGGGCGGCTGGTCGCTCTCGATCATCGCCATGGCCTGGTGGCGGTGCGGATCGAACTTCTCGCCGGCGGGGTCGATCGCGACGATCTGGGCCTGGTCGAAGGCGGCGCCCAGCTGCTTCAGGGTCAGTTCGACGCCGGCGCGCAGCGCCTCCGGCGGTGCATTGCCGGAGGCGAGCGCCGCCTCGAGCGCGTCCTTGACCGGCAGCAACTCCTCGGCGAACTTCTCGATCGCGTACTTGTGCGCCCGGGCGACGTCGTTGGCCGCCTGCTTGCGCAGGTTCTCGACGTCGGCACGCGCGCGCAGCCACGAGTCCTTGAGCTCGGCGGCCTCGGTCTCGGCCTTGCGGAGCAGCACGGCGATGTCCGGCGCCGGATCGGCGGGCGGGCGGGGCGGAATGACCTCGGCCGGTCCGGACTCGGGGACCAGAGGCACGTGCCCCTCGTGCTCGGCGGGTGGGGTCTTGTCGCGGGAACTCATCGGCACTCCTCGCCTTGCTCGGCGTCATTTCGGAACCCTTCGCACGATGGGGGCAAATCCGGGGATTTCAACCGCTTCCGGCAAGATCGGCCGCTCGCCGACGACTCGGATCGTTATAACAATAAAATCAGACGCTTAGGATTCGATCTCGAAGGCGGATCGGCGCGCGGGCTGCACGCCGGGCGCCGGATCGGGGGCGGGCATGGACTGCCGACGACCGGCACGGTCGACAACGCCCCGGCGATGCGTTCAGGTCCGGGCGCCCAGGCCCTTGGCCCGCAGCAGCGTCAGCTCGCGGGTCGCGGTGTCCGGCGGCGGCGTCAGCCAGCCGGCGAGGTTGCGCCAGACGAGGTCGGCAAGCGCCGCGATGAACGCCGGCTCTTCGTTGAGGCAGGGGATGGCGTGGAATTCCTTGCCCCCGGCCGCGAGGAACGCGTCCTTCACCTCGAGGCCGATTTCCTCCAGCGTCTCGAGGCAGTCGGCGACGAAGCCCGGGCAGGCGACGTCGACTCGCCGGACCCCCTCCTTCGCCAGCGCGACCACGGTGTCCTGCGTGTAGGGCTGCAGCCACTCGGCGCGGCCGAAGCGCGACTGGAAGGTAACCACAAACTGACCGGCATCGAGCCCGAGCTCCTCGGCGAGCAGGCGCGCGGTCTTGCGACAGTGGCAGTGGTAGGGGTCGCCCAGATCCAGCGACCGGCGCGGCAGGCCGTGGAAACTCATCACCAGCCGGTCCGGCCGCCCGTTCCGCGCCCAGTAGTCGTTGATCCCCCGTGCCAGCGCCTTGACGTAGCCCGGGTCGTCGTGAAAGCAGTCGACGAAGCGCAATCCCGGCATCCGGCGCGTCCGCCCGACGTGCGCGTGGACCGCGTCCATCGCCGACGCCGTCGTGCTCGCGGCGTACTGCGGATACAGCGGCACGACGAGGATGCGGTCGCAGCCGGCCGCGCGCAGCCGGTCGAGCGCCCCGGCGACGTCGGGATTGCCGTAGCGCATCGCGAGCTCGATCGCGGTCAGGTCGGGCGGCAGCCCGGCCGACTTCAGCCGCTGGGCGAGATAGCCCTGCAGCAGCGACGCCTGCTTGCGGCTGTGCGCAAGCAGCGGCGAACCCTCCGCGGTCCAGACCTTCGCGTACTTGGCGGCCGAGCGCGCCGGCCGCACGCGCAGGATCACCCCGTGCAGGATGAGCAGCCACAACGGACGCGGAATCTCGACCACACGCGGGTCGGCGAGGAATTGCGCGAGATAGCGACGGACAGCGGCCGGCGTCGCCTCGTCGGGGGTCCCGAGGTTGACCAGCAGCACGCCGACGCGCGGCGCGCGGTCGTGGGTGAAGGGGGGTTCGGGCAGGACGCTCATGGGCAGTGCGATTCGCCTGGCGGTGGATCGGAGAGAGCAACGGGGCCGGCGGGCGACCGGCACCTCGCAATCAAAGGGCTGCCGGAGGGGCTGGCGCTCGTTGCGCCCGCCACGCGTCGAGGGCGCGCGCCGCCTGCGCCTGCACCCCGCGCCGGGCCGCCGGCAGCCAGCCCAGCAGCAGGCCCTTCCACCCCAGCGCCTGCCGCATCCAGCGCCGAAGGTCGAAGCGGTCCTCGTGCCTCAGGATGAGTCCGTCGCGAAACACGAAGCGCGCGTCGATCCGGTTGACCACCCGTCGCCCGGTCGCCGCGAACGTGTAGGTCGCGACCCAGTGCGCCTGCCCGCTCGCGTCGTCGGCGGCGATCGCCGAGGCGTCGACCGCGAGGTCCTTGCCGCGCGCGCAGAGCATGCCCCACATCGCGGCGACGCCCGCGCGGTCGAGGCGCGGGAACACCGGGTCCGAGAATTCGGCGTCGGGGTGGTAGCAGGCGACCATCGTCGCCGCATCCCGCCGGCCGAGCGCCGCGTAGAAGCGCCCGATCATCGCGACCAGCGGATGCTCGCCGGCGCTGGCTGGTTCCCCCCGAACGGCGCTGTGCGCCGCTCCCCCCGGGGGGCGATCGCCTTGGGGCTGCCCGGCGGCGCTCATTCGTTTTTCTGCAGCGTGAGCGCGTTCGACAGCAGCTTCGCCGTCACGTCGACGATCGGGATCACCCGCTCGTAGGCCATCCGCGTGGGACCGATGACGCCCAGCGTGCCGATGACCTGCCCGTCCACCGTGTAGGGCGCGGTGACCACGCTCATCTCGTCCAGCGGCACCAGGTTCGACTCGCCACCGATGTAGATCTGGACGCCAGCGGCGCGCTGCGACCGGTCGAGGAGGTGCAGGAGCGACGTCTTCTCCTCGAAGAGGTCGAACAGCCGGCGCAGGCGCTCCATGTTCGACGCGAGGCCTTCGGTCTGCAGGAGGTTGCGCTCGCCGGCGAGCACGACGCTCTCGTCGGCGTTGAGCGCGCCCTCGCCGACGTCCACCGCCGCGGTCATCAGCGTGGCGACGTCCTCGCGCAGCGCGTTGAGCTCGTCGGCGAGGCGCCTGCGGATCGACGCGAACGGCGCCCCGGCGTAGTGCTGGTTGAAGAAGTTGGTCGCCTCGATGAGCTGCGACTGCGAATAGGGCCGGTCGGTGTGCAGGATCCGGTTCTGGACGTCGCCCTCGGGGGTGACGATGATCAGCAGCACCCGCCGCTCGGACAGCCGCAGGAACTCGAGGTGGCGGAAACCCGCCTCGCGGCGCCGCGGGGTCAGCACGACACCGGCGAAGTGCGACAGCTGCGACAGGAGCTGCGCGGCGGCGCTGACGAGCTGCTGCGGCCGGTCGGCGGCGAGCTCGCCCTCGAGGCGGGTGATTTCGACGTCCGCGAGCGGCTGGAC
>DATIUK010000101.1:0-2062 GCA_035466885.1 Casimicrobiaceae bacterium | reverse complement strand
GCTCCTCGGTCAGCCGCCGGTTGTTCTTGCGCAACCGCGCGGCGACGTTCCCGATGCTGGCGTAGGGCGCGAACTCCGCCGGCTGCGTCTGTGCGTCGAGCCAGGTACGGAACTTCGCGGGGGCGAGCGACGCGTCCTCGGCTGGGATGCCGAAGCCGTCGAGCGACACCACGGCGCGCACGCGCTGCGGCCGCACGCCGGCGTAGTGCAGTACGATGTTGCCGCCCAGGCTGTGGCCGACCAGCGCCGCCGCTTCGCCCGGGGCGAAGGCGTCGAGCAGCGCCTCGAGATCGGCGACGTAGTCGGGAAACCAGTAGCCCTGCGGCTGCCAGGCGCTCTGGCCGTAGCCGCGCAGGTCGGGAGCAATTGCATACCAGTCGCGCGCGAACGCATCGACGAGGAACTGGAACGACGCCGCGACGTCCATCCAGCCGTGCAGCAGGAAGACCTTGGGCGCTGCCGGATCGCCCCAGGTCAGCACGCGATGCGAAAGGCCGCGCAGCGACACGCGGTGCGATTGCGCGGGTTTCATCGCCGGCAACGGGACGCCGAGGCTACTTCTTGCGGCAAAGCGCGAGGCCGTCCTGCCAGCCGGTGCGATAGTTGCCGTCGGTCGAGAAGCGACCGGCATCCTTGCGCTCACCGCCGCCGGCGCTCGCGCAACCGTCGGCATAGCCCTGCCGATACGCCAGCGGAAAACCCGACAGGTTGACCGCGGGCGGCGGCGGCTCCTGGTTCGACGGCATGCCCGGTTTCGACGCCGGCGCGCGGGGCGCGGTCTCCGGCCCGCCGGATGGCGCCCCGGGCGCGGGTCCGGGTGCGGCGCAACCGCCGACGACGCCGACCGCGAGCAGCGCGCAGAGCAGGCGAAGTGCGCGCACACGCACCGTGGACGCGTCGACGCAGACGCGCGGATTGCAATCTGCGGCAGGCATCAGCGGCGGGATGGGCATGGGTGGAACAGAGTAAAATTCTAACACCTCGAAGAAGCCCCCGATGTCCGCTCCCGATTTCGTCCACCTGCGCCTGCACAGCGAGTTCTCGATCGCCGACGGCACCGTGCGCATCGACGATGCGGTTGCGGCGGCCGTCGCCGACTCGATGCCGGCGCTGGCGCTGACCGACCTTTCCAATGCGTTCGGCCTGGTCAAGTTCTACAAGGCGTCCCGCGCCGCCGGCGTGAAGCCGCTGATCGGCTGCGACGTCCTCGTCACCCACGACGCGGAGCGCGACCAGCCGTGGCGTCTGCTGCTGCTCGCGCAATCGCACGCCGGCTATCTTCGCCTCACCGATTGGCTGACGCGCGCCTACCGCAGCAACCAGCACCGCGGCCGCGCGGAGTTGAGGCGCGAGTGGATGGCCGAGGGCACCGAGGGCCTGATCGCGCTGTCCGGCGCGCGCGACGGCGAGGTCGGGCAGGCGCTGCTTCAGGGCAACGCCGTCGGCGCCGAGCGCGCCGCTCGCGAGTGGGCCGCGCTGTTCCCGGACCGCTTCTACCTCGAGGTGCAGCGCGCGGGCCGCAGCGACGACGACGCGCTGGTCGCCGCGACCGTGGCGCTCGCCGTCGCGGCGGCGCTGCCGGTGGTGGCGACGCATCCGGTGCAGTTCCTGCGGCCGGCGGATTTCCGCGCGCACGAAGCCCGCGTCTCGATTGCCGAAGGGCACGTCCTCGCCGACCCGCGGCGACCGAAGCGGTTCACGCCGGACCAGTACTTCAAGACCCGTGCCGAGATGTGCGCGGCGTTCGCCGACTTGCCCGAGGCGCTCGCGAACTCGGTCGCGATCGCGCAACGCTGCAGCGTCGCCATCGCACTGGGCAAGAACTACCTGCCCGATTTCCCGACCCCGCCCGGGGTCACGCTCGACGACCACCTGCGCGCCGAGGCCGCCGCCGGGCTCGAGCGCCGGCTGGCTATCCTGTTCCCGGACGTGGCGGAGCGGGACCGGCGGCGCCCGGAGTACACGGCGCGCCTCGAGTTCGAGACCCGCACCATCGTGCAGATGGGCTTCCCCGGGTACTTCCTCATCGTCGCCGACTTCATCAACTGGGCAAAGAAGAACG
>DATIUK010000100.1:0-5225 GCA_035466885.1 Casimicrobiaceae bacterium | reverse complement strand
TGATGGACCACGCGCTGCGCCACCGTGCGCAGAACGCCGACGTCGCGACCGCCACGCCGCGGATCGCCGGCAGGGCGCCCGGCGGGGCCGGCCCCCGCGATGGCGGCGCCGTCGACGACCCCGAGCCGGACGAGGCCTGATCGCGGGGTCGCCCCCGGGCGACGCGCAGGGCCGGCGTCAGGCCGGACTGCCGCTGCCCGAATCGGTGTCCGTGACGCGGGCCCGCGCCGTGCCGCGGGCGAGGCGCAGCCCGACCTCGTCGGCGACCGCGAGCGTCGAGGCGTCGCGGACGATTCCGCCGTCGGCGCGCGTGACGATCGCGTAGCCGCGGTCGAGCACCGACTGCGGGTTGAGGTGCGCGAGCGCCTGCCCGGCGGCAGCGAGGCGTCGCGAGGCGGCGTCGACCATCGCGGGGCCGGCGCGCAACCAGCGCTCCTGCGTGCGGGCGAGACGCAGCGACCCCGGCTGCGGCGCGCGCAGCTGCGCGGCCAGGCGCAGCGCCCCGTGGCCCAGCCGGGCGTCGAGCGCGGCGAGGCGATGGCCGAACGCCAGCGCGAGCCGTTGCGCGACGGCCCGCGTCTGGTCGCCCTGGCGGTCGAGCCGCGCCGCCGGGTGGACGAGGCGGCGCGCGAGCTGGTCGGCGCGCTGCATCCGGTCCTCGACGCACTTCGCGCCGGCGCGCCACAGGCGTCCTGCCAGCGCGTCCAGCCGTTGCGCGATCGCCGCACGATCCGGCGCGACCAGCGCCGCCGCCGCCGTCGGCGTCGCGGCGCGCGCGTCGGCGACGAAATAGCAGATCGTGAAGTCGGTCTCGTGTCCCACGGCCGACACCACCGGCAGCGCCGAATCGAGCACCGCGCGCGCGACGGTCTCCTCGTTGAACGCCCACAGGTCCTCGATCGAGCCGCCGCCGCGCCCGACGATCAGGACGTCGACTTCGCGCCTTGCATTGGCCGTGGCGATGGCGGCGGCGATCTCGGCCGCCGCGCTGGCGCCCTGGACGCTGCAGGGGTAGACGATCACCGGGAGCGCGGGCCAGCGGCGCGCGAGCGCGGTCAGCACGTCGTGAACGGCGGCGCCGGAGGTCGAGGTCACGATCCCGACCGCGCGCGGGAACGCCGGCAGCGGCCGCTTGCGCTCGGGCGCGAACCAGCCGGACGCCTCGAGCCGCGCCTTGAGGCGGGCGAACTGCTCGTACAGCGCGCCCAGGCCGGCGAGGCGGATCGACTCGACGTTGAGCTGGAAACTGCCGCGCGCTTCGTAGATCGAAGCCGTGGCCCGCAACTCGACGGCGATGCCGTCTCGGAGCGGGAAGCCCGCATGCTGCGCCTTGTGGCGAAAGAACACGCAGGAGACCTGGGCCGAGGCGTCCTTGAGGTCGAAGTAGCAGTGCCCGGAAGCGGCCCGCCGGAAGCCGGAAATTTCCCCGGCGACCCAGAGCAACCCGATCTCCCGCTCGACGACGCGCCGGGCCGTCGCCACCAGCAGCGAAACCGAGACGATTGCCGGCGCGGCAGCGCGAACTGCGACGTCGCGTCGCCCGGTGTCGTCGGGCAGCAGCGAGCCCGAGTTCATCGGGAGCTCCGGCAGGCTGTCGTCCACAGCCTCGACACCAAAATCGCGCGAATCATTTTGTCCAAGACAATAACTGGCGGGCTGCCGTGGCCCTGGGCGGCGGGACGCCGTCGTCGGCACTCAACCGGACGCGGGGCGGCGCCTCGGTCGGGTCATTTAAGTTTTTGTTTTTAAAATAGAAATTTCGACGCGAAATTGGGCAGGCCAAGCTTTTTCCCAGTCCGGGCGCGACTTAGGGGTCGAATTTACAAGATATGCACACTTTTATCCACAGGATTTGTGGACAACTGCGTCGGTCCGGCACGATGGGCTTGGCCGCAGAGCCATGCCTGGCGCGGCTCCCCGGGCATCTGCCCCGCGCTCCGGGGGAATGCACGATGACGGGTGGGGCACCTGCGGTTAGAATGCCTGTTCGCTGTCGATTGTTCATGAACAAAACCCGATGACCAAGCACGCTGCACCGCGGCAAGCCGCTGCCGCGCCGACACCCGGGCAGGCGCCCGGTGCTCGCGGCGCCCCGGTGGCGCCCGCGTCGAACTTCCTGCGCGCCATCATTGCCGAGGACAACCGGTCCGGCAAGTACGGGGGGCGGGTCGTCACCCGGTTTCCGCCCGAGCCCAACGGCTACCTGCACTACGGGCACGCGAAGTCGATCATCCTCAATTTCGGACTCGCCGCCGAGAACGGCGGCCGCTGCCACCTGCGCTTCGACGACACCAATCCGGTCAAGGAAGACGTCGAGTTCGAGGACTCCATCGCCGAGTCCGTGCGCTGGCTGGGCTTCGACTGGGGCCTGCACCGCTATCACGCGTCGGACTACTACGACCGGCTCTGCACCTTCGCCGAGTGGTTCATCGGCGCCGGCCTCGCGTACGTCGACAGCCAGACGGCGGCGGAAGTACGCGCCTCGCGCGGAACGCTTACCGCGCCGGGGACCGCGAGCCCCTACCGTGACCGTCCGGTGGCCGAGAACCTCGATCTCTTCCGTCGGATGCGCGCAGGCGAGTTCCCCGACGGTGCGCACGTGCTGCGGCTCAGGATCGACATGGCGAGCCCGAACGTCAACATGCGCGACCCGGCGATCTACCGGATCCGGCACGCCTCGCACCACCGGACCGGCAGCAAGTGGTGCATCTATCCGCTGTACGACTACACGCACTGCATCTCGGACGCGCTGGAGCACATCACCCACTCGATCTGCACGCTGGAGTTCCAGGACCACCGCCCGCTCTACGACTGGGTGATCGAGAAGCTCGCCGACGGCGGCCAGCTCGCGCGACCGCTGCCGCAGCAGTACGAGTTTGCGCGCCTCAACCTGAGCTACGTGGTCCTGTCGAAGCGGCGCCTGATCCAGCTCGTCGCCAACCGCCACGTCGACGGCTGGGACGACCCCAGGATGCCGACGCTGGTCGGTGCGCGCCGGCGCGGCTTCACGCCCGAGGGCTTCCGCCTTTTCGCCGAGCGGATCGGCGTCTCGAAGGCCGACTCGTGGATCGACATGAGCATCCTCGAGGACTGCATGCGCGAGGACCTCAACGCCCGCGCGCAGCGGCGCATCGCCGTGCTCGACCCGTTGAAGCTCGTCATCGACAACTTCCCCGCGGACCATGCGGAGGATTGTCTCGCCCCGAACCACCCGCAGCAGCCGGAACTGGGCCGCCGCGTGCTGCCGCTGACCCGCGAGCTCTGGATCGAGCGCGACGACTATGCCGAGGTGCCCCCCAAGGGCTACTTCCGCCTGTCGCCCGGCGCCGAGGTGCGCCTGCGCTACGGCTACGTCATCCGCTGCACGGGCGCCGACAAGGACGCCGACGGCAACGTCGTCGCCGTCCACTGCACCTACGACCCGTCGACCCGCAGCGGGACGCCGGGGGCCGAGGCGCGCAAGGTCAAGGGCAACGTCCACTGGCTGTCGTCCGGGCACGCGATCGAAGCCGAGGTGCGTCTCTACGATCGCCTGTTCGCCGTGCCGTTCCCCGGCGCCCGCAATCCCTGGGGGCAGCGCGACGGTGACCCGGAAGGGGCGGCACTGGCGCGCGCGGAGGTCGTCGCCGGCGACCTGGTCGAGGAAGCGGAGGCGGCCGAGCCCGTCGAGCGGGACTATCTCGACGACCTCAATGCGGACTCCAAGCGGACGATCCGCGCGTACGTCGAGCCCGCGCTCGCCGCGGCCGCGGCGGAGGACCGGTTCCAGTTCGAGCGGCACGGCTACTTCGTCGCCGACCTGAAGGACCACGTCTCCGGCCGGCCGGTGTTCAACCGGACGGTGACGCTCAAGGATTCCTGGAGCCGGCAGGCCTCCGGGACTTGATCCGGAAGGTACCCGGCACCATCTTCGTCGCCGCGGGCCGCGGCGCACCTGACCGGCGGACCACAAGCGCGGGCGGCGGCGCTATGATGTCGGCCGTGATTCTCCTACCGGAGCCCAACTCATGAAACGGATCGTCCTCTTCCTCGTCACCAACCTCGCGGTGATGCTCGTCCTGTCGATCGTGCTGAAGCTGTTCGGCCTCGATCAGGCGATGACGTCGCAGACCGGGATCTCCTACGGCGGGCTGCTGGTGTTCTCCGCGGTCGTCGGTTTCACCGGCTCGATCATCTCGCTGCTGATATCGAAGCAATCGGCCAAGTGGTCGACCGGCGCGCAGGGCATCGAGCAGCCGACCAACGAGGCGGAGGCCTGGCTGGTGGAGACGGTCCGTCGCCTCGCGACCAAGGCCGGGATCGGCATGCCGGAGGTCGCGATCTACGAGGGCGACCCCAATGCCTTCGCGACCGGGGCGTTCCGCAACTCGGCGCTGGTCGCGGTCTCGACCGGCCTCCTGCAGACGATGAACAAGGAGGAGGTGGAGGCGGTGCTCGCGCACGAGGTCGCGCACGTCGCCAACGGCGACATGGTGACGCTGACCCTGATCCAGGGCGTGGTCAACACCTTCGTCGTGTTCTTCGCGCGCATCGTCGGGTCGATCGTCGACAAGGCGATCTTCCGCACCGAGCGCGGCACCGGCCCGGGCTACTTCATCACCGTGATGGTCTGCCAGATCGTGTTCAGCGTGCTCGCGTCGATCATCGTCGCGTACTTCTCGCGCCGGCGCGAGTTCCGCGCCGATTCCGGGGCCGCCTCGTTCCTCGGCAACCCGCAGCCGATGATCAACGCCCTGAAGCGCCTGGGCGGCGTCGAGCCGGGCGAGCTGCCCAAGACGATGAACGGCTTCGGCATCGCCGACAAGGCGGGAGTCATGGCGCTGTTCTCGACGCACCCGCCGCTCGAGGAGCGCATCGCCGCGCTGCAGGGTAGCCGCTGATCCCCGACCCCGGCGCCTGCCGGGGCGGCTCTTCGCCACAGGTGGCGCAGTGTCGCGGCGGGCCGCGCAAGTTTGACCTCCGTCATGCCGCGCATCGCGCCCGGCGCGCGGTGTTGACCTCGATCAAGCCGCGGCAGGCACCGCACTGCGCCTTCCTTGCCCTGCATCAACACCGGCCGGCCGCGCTTGGGGGCGGGCCCTTGCGTGACGGCGCCCGCCACGGAACGCTGCAGGTGCAGCCGCAGGAAAACAAACGGCCGGACGGGAACCCCGGCCGGCCGTGATGCGGACCCGCGTGCGCGGGTCGTGCGCTGCGGCTACTTCAGGTGGTTCGAAACGAGCTTG
>DATIUK010000099.1:0-3499 GCA_035466885.1 Casimicrobiaceae bacterium | reverse complement strand
GCCGCCTGCGTGTTCCTGTGGTCGCTGCTGGCGCTGACGATGATCGATTTCGACACCCAGCTCCTGCCCGACAGCATCACGCTGCCGCTGCTCTGGGCCGGCCTCATCGCCAACCTCTGGCACACGTTCGCCTCCCTGCCGGACGCGGTGATCGGTGCGCTCGCCGGTTACCTGTCGCTGTGGACGATCTACTGGCTGTTCAAGCTGATACGGGGCAAGGAAGGGATGGGCTACGGCGACTTCAAGCTGCTGGCCGCCCTCGGCGCCTGGCTCGGCTGGCAGATGCTGCCGGTGATCGTGCTGCTGTCGTCGGTGGTCGGCGCGCTGATCGGTATCGGCCTCCTCGTGTTCCGGGGCCGCGATCACAACATCCCGCTGGCCTTCGGGCCGTACCTGGCGATCGCCGGAGCCCTTGCGCTGTTCTTCGGCTCGACGTTCAGCCGTTTCCTCCTGCCTTGACGCCCGCGATGACCGCGACCGCCCGCCGCTCGCCCCTGGTGGTCGGACTGACCGGCGGAATCGGCAGCGGCAAGTCGGCGGTCGCCGACGCGTTTGCGGCCCTGGGTGTGGCCGTCACCGACACCGACCGGATCGCGCACGCGCTCACCGCCCCCGGAGCCCCCGGCTGGCAAGCGATCCGCGAGTCCTTCGGCCCGGCCGTCATCGCGCCGGACGGCGCGCTCGACCGCGCTGCGCTGCGTCGCCGGGTGTTCGCCGACGCCGTCGAACGGGCCCGCCTCGAGTCGCTGCTGCACCCGCTGATCGGCGCCGCCGCCCGCAGCGAGATCGCCGGCTGGCGCTCGCCTTACGGGCTCCTGGTGGTACCGCTGCTGCTGGAGCGTGGCGGACTGCGCCCGCTGGTCGAGCGCGTGCTGGTCGTCGACTGCCGCGAGGAGCAGCAACGCCAGCGGGTGATGGCGCGCAGCGGGATGACCGACGCCGAGGTGCGCTCGATCATGGCCGCGCAGGCGAGCCGCAGTGCGCGCCTGGCCGCCGCCGACGACGTCATCGACAACAGCGGTCCGCGGGACCTCCTGCCCGCCAAGGTCGCGGCCCTCGATGTCCGCTATCGCGCACTGGCCGCCGGCCGCGACGCCGTGCCTGCGCCTGACGCTGCGCCGCAGTCCTCACCATGACCCCAGACCGGCAGAGCGCGCCTTGAGCGGCCCGGCGCTGGCGCGCCGCGTGTCGGCGATCGGTCCCGCTTCGTCCGGCCGACGCCCGGCAACACACGCCGACCCCTTAAACCGCGCCTCGACTTGGGGCAGAATGACGGATTGGGAGCTTGGGAGCCGTCCTTGCCGCCGATCGACCGGCGGCATTGCCTCCATGCGCTCGCCCTTTGCAGGCCCGTCGTTCCGCTGCCGACGCCCGACCGCCGCCCACCACCGGTCCCTGAAGTGATCCGCTACGAACATCCGCTGAACGAGCGCGTACGCACGATGATGCGGCTCGAGGACATCTATCGACGGGTCGAGTATTTCTCGGCCCGCAGCGGCGAGGAGGACCACCACGCGGCCCTGCTGGCGCTGTTCGAGATCACCGACGTCGCCGCGCGCGCCGACCTCAAGACCGACATCCTGCAGGAGCTCGAGCGGCAGAAGCAGGTCCTCGCCCCGTTGCGCAACAATCCTGCGATCGAGACGCGCGTGCTCGATCCGCTGCTCTCCGAGATCGATCGCGCGGCCGCCGCGCTGCTGGCGCAGGCCGGCAAGGTCGGCCAGCACCTGCGCGACAACGAGTGGCTGATGATGATCAAGCAGCGCGCCGGGATCCCCGGCGGCGTCTGCGAGTTCGACCTGCCCGCCTACCACTACTGGCTGAACCTCGACGCCGCGACGCGGCAGCGCGAGCTCACCGCCTGGATCGCGCCCTTCCTGCCGATCAGGAACGGCCTGTCCATCGTATTGCGGCTCCTTCGCGACAACGGACGGGCCACGCGGCAGACTGCGTATCGCGGCGTATTCCAGCTGATGCTGACCAGCGGCAAGGTCGCCCAGCTGCTGCGCCTCACCCTGCCGCGCGAACTCGCCTGCGTGCCCGAGATCAGCGCCAACAAGTACGCGCTCAACATCCGTTTCATCGGCGCCATCGGTGCCGATCGCGGCACCGTCTTCGACCGTGACGTCGACTTCGAGCTGACGTTCTGTAACCTGTAGACCGGTTACAGCACCCGGCAATGCCCGATCGTTGACCGTCCCGAACCGCCGGGGCATAGTCGCAGCCATGCCGGCGACCGCGATGACGGAGGACGATGAACACCGCCTCCCCTGACCTCGACGTCACGCTGCGCGACGGGCGTACGGTGCACCTGCGTGCGGTCCGCCCGACCGACGAAGCGGAGCTCCTGCAGACCTTCGGCCGGATGAGCGCGGATGCGCGCTACATGCGCTTCATGCACTCCGTCAGCGAGCCCAACCTCGCCCGATTGCGCAAGGTGCTCGCCTCGCTCGCCGAAAGCGGGATCGGGCTGGTGGCGACGGTTCCGGCGGCCGACGGCATCGACATCGTGGGCAGCGCGGTCGTGATGCTCGGGCGCGAAGCCAAGAGCGGCGAGTTCGCGCTCAACGTCGCCGCCCCATACGGCGCGGTGGGCCTCGGCCGCACGCTGATGACGACGCTCATCGCCGCCGCCAAGGCGCGTGGACTCGAGGCGATGGAGGGCTTCGTGCTGGCCGAGAATGCGCCGATGCTGCGTCTTGCCGAGCGCCTCGGTTTCAGCGTCGCGCCCGACCCCGACGACCGGGCGGTCCGCATTTGCCGCCTGCATCTGCGCGACCCACAGGCAGAGACGTAGCCAACGAACCCGAGGCCGTTCGCCCTCCGGCGACCCTGCGCGCCTCCGCAGGCGAAGCAACGCCCCTGATCAGGACGCTGCGCGCCGCGGCGTCTCCCCGACCCCCGCCTTCGGCAGCGCCTGGTAGCGCGCGATCGCCGCGCGCGCGTTGAACAGCATCCGCTCGCGGCCGAGGCGCTCGGCGAGCCCGGCGTGCTGCACCGTCTCGACGACGCCCGGGTTGAGCCCGGCCAGCCAGACCACGGTGCCGCTGTCCGTCATCTGCCGCTCGTCCTCCATCAGCGTCTGCAAGGCCGAGTACTCGACGTCGGGCACGCGGCTCAGGTCGAGCACGACCACGCGCGGCTGGTGCTGCGCGACCAGTTCGCGGATCCGGTCCGAAACGTACTGCGCATTGACGAAGAACAGGCGCCCCTCCGGCCGCACGATCAGCAGGCCCTCGAAGGTCTCGTCGTCCGGGTGTTCCGGCGACAGCGGTCGCAGCACGTCGGCGCCCCGCTTGCGCCCGATGACGGAGACGCGCGGATGGGCGGTCTGGCTCGCGAGGCCGATCATCGACACGATGATCGCCACCACGATGCCCTTCAGCGTGCCGAACACCAGCACCCCGGCGCAGGCTACCAGTGCCCAGCGGAATTCCATGGTGCGCACGCCGCGTATGGCGCGAAACTCCGCCGGCTGGATCAACCCGACCGAGTAGAC
>DATIUK010000098.1:0-2367 GCA_035466885.1 Casimicrobiaceae bacterium | reverse complement strand
GTGGACGAGGCGCAGCAGCTCGCGCACCGGCTTGGGCATGTCGCGGCCGCTCTCGTAACGCGAGCCGCCGCTTTGCGTCACCCCGATCTGGGTCCAGAACTGCTCCTGGTTCAAGCCCAGCCGCCGCCGGATCTCGCGGGGGTTGAGAACGCGATCGAAGATCTTCAATGGTCTGGGGGTCTGGTGGGCGCGGAACGGGTCGGCGCGAACGGCCACTATACCGTTGGCATAATCGGGCTGCAAGGGTCCGGCGCGCCGCTGGCCGGGCGGCGGCACCCTCCGGTGCGCCTCCTGCAACAGCCCGGCGCCCGGGCGGTCCCGTCAGGCGATCCCGCGCGAGGTAAGGTAGTCCTCGTAGCCGCCCTGGAAGTGCACCGGCGCGGCGCCGCCCAGCTCGATGACGCCCGTGGCCAGCGCCGAGACGAACTGCCGGTCGTGTGAGACAAGTATCACGGTGCCCGTGTAGAGCTCGAGTGCGAGCTGCAGCGACTCGATCGACTCCATGTCCATGTGGTTGGTGGGTTCGTCGAGCACCAGCACGTTCGGGCGCTGCAGCATCAGCTTGCCGTAGAGCATCCGTCCCTTCTCGCCGCCCGACAGCACGCGCACCGGCTTCGCGCCGTCGTCGCCGGTGAAGAGCAGCCGGCCAAGGGTCGCCCGCACGATCTGCTCGTCGTCGCCCTCCTGCGCCCACTGCCGCATCCACTCGACCACGGTGAGGTCGCTGTCGAAGGCGCCGGTCTGGTCCTGCATGAAGTAGCCGATGGCCGCCTTCTCCGCCCAGCGCACGCGTCCCGCGTCCGGGGCAAGCTCGCCGAGCAGCGTGCGCAGCAGCGTCGTCTTGCCGGCGCCGTTGGGGCCGATGATGGCGAGCCGCGCCCCGGCCTCGAGGTTGAGCGAGAGGCCGGCGAAGAGCTCGCGCGGCTGCCCCGGCCATCCCTTGGCGAGACCCTCGATCTCGACCGCGTTGCGGTGCAGCTTCTGCTTCGCGTCGACGTCGAAGCGCAGGTACGGGTTCTGCCGCGATGAGGGCTTCACGTCCTCGACGCGGATCTTCTCGATCTGCCTCGCGCGCGAGGTCGCCTGCCGCGCCTTCGACTTGTTCGCCGAAAATCGACGGACGAACTCCTGCAGGTCGGCGATGCGCTCCTTCGCCTTGGCGTTTGCGGACAGGACCTGCGCCCGCGCCTGCGTCGAGGCGATCATGTAGTCGTCGTAGTTGCCGGGATAGACGCGCAGCGTGCCGTAGTCGAGGTCCGCCATGTGCGTGCACACGCTGTTGAGGAAGTGGCGGTCGTGGGAGATGATGACCATCGTGCTCGAGCGCTCGTTGAGCACGTCTTCCAGCCAACGGATCGAGTTGATGTCGAGGTTGTTGGTCGGCTCGTCGAGAAGCAGGATGTCCGGATCGGCGAACAGCGCCTGTGCGAGCAGCACGCGCAGCTTCCAGCCCGGCGCCACCTCGCTCATGGGTCGCTCGTGGAGCTCGGTGCCGATGCCGATGCCGAGCAGCAGCTCGCCGGCGCGTGCCTCGGCGGTGTAGCCGTCGTACTCGGCGAACCGCGACTCGAGCTCGGCGGCGTGCACGTAGTCGTCCTCGGTCGCGTCCGGATTGGCGTAGATCGCGTCCTTCTCCTCGCGGATGCGCCACATCTCGGCGTGTCCCATCAGGACGACGTCGAGGACGCGGACGTCCTCGTAGGCAAACTGGTCCTGCGAGAGCTTGCCCAGGCGCTCCGAGGGGTCGAGCGCGACGCTGCCCGCGGAGGACTCGAGGTCGGCGCCGAGGATCTTCATCAACGTCGACTTGCCGCAGCCGTTGGCGCCGATGAGGCCGTAGCGGTTCCCTCCGCCGAACTTGACGGAGATGTCCTCGAACAGGGGCTTTGCCCCGAACTGGATGGTGACGTTGGCAGCGGTGAGCACGGGGTCCTGGCGGGCGGGGGAATCGGGCCGGCGACGATGCCATCGGCGAAGCGCCGGCAGGGTCGGGGGCAACCTGCCATTCTGCTAGAATCGGCCGGCAAGCTCAACCCCGATGCCACGCTACGACCTGCACTGCCACTCGACCTGGTCCGACGGACTGTGCACGCCCGGCGCCGTCGTCGAGCGTGCCGCCGGCCGCGGAGTTGACGTCCTGGCGCTGACCGACCACGACGAACTGGGCGGGCTGCCCGAGGCCCGCGCCGCGGCGGACGAGCGCGGCATCACGCTGATCAACGGCGTCGAGGTCTCCGTCAGCTGGGAAACGCACACGATCCACGTCCTCGGGCTGCGGGTCGATCCCGCCGAACCGCGGCTGGCCGAAGGGCTAGCGACCGTGCGCCAGGGCCGCAGCGAGCGGGCCCGGCGCATGGCCGATTCGCT
>DATIUK010000097.1:0-3300 GCA_035466885.1 Casimicrobiaceae bacterium | reverse complement strand
CACGTGCTGGTGCGCAGGAGCTCGCTCAAGAAGCTCGCGGCGCAGCGCGAGGAGTGGGGCGCCAGCGAAAAGCAGGTCGTCGCGGTGGTCGGCGACCTCGGCAAGAAGAACCTCGGCCTCGCCGACGCCGACCTGCGCCGGCTGAAGGGCAAGGTCACGCACTTCTTCCACCTTGCCGCCATCTACGACCTCAACGCCGGCGCCGAGGAGCAGCGCGTCGCCAACGTCGAGGGCACGCGCCACGCGGTGCAGCTCGCCGAGGCGATCGGCGCCGGCTGCTTCCACCACGTGAGCTCGATCGCCGCGGCGGGGCTCTACGACGGCGTGTTCCGCGAGGACATGTTCGAGGAGGCCGAAGACCTCGACCATCCGTACTTCAGCACCAAGCACGAGTCCGAGGGCGTGGTGCGGCGCGAGTGCAAGCGACCGTACCGGATCTACCGGCCGGGCTTCGTCGTCGGCCACTCGAAGACCGGCTACATCGACAAGATCGACGGGCCCTACTACTTCTTCAAGCTCCTGCAGCGGATGAGGAAGGCGCTGCCGCCGTGGATGCCGACCATCGGCGTCGAGGGCGGCCGCATCAACATCGTGCCGGTCGACTTCGTCGCCGACGCGATGGACCACCTTGCGCACAAGAAGGGTCTCGACGGCAAGTGCTTCCACCTCACCGACCCGGACCCGCGGCGGATCGGCGAGGTGCTCAACATCTTCGCCGAGGCGGGCCACGCGCCGAAGATGACGATGCGGCTCAACGCGCGGATGTTCGGCTTCATCCCGGCGCCGATCCTCTACGGCATCGGCTCGCTCGCCCCGATCAAGCGGATGGTGCGCGCGGTGCTCACCGACCTCGGCATCCCGCGCGACGTGTTCCAGTTCATCAACTGGCCGACGCGCTACGACAACCGCGAAACCGCCAAGGCGCTGAAGGGCTCCGGCATCGAGGTCCCGCCGCTCGAGGATTACGCGGCGAAGCTGTGGGACTACTGGGAGCGCAACCTCGACCCCGACCTCTTCATCGACCGCACGCTGTCGGGCCGGGTCAAGGACAAGGTGATCGTCGTCACCGGCGGCTCGTCGGGAATCGGCAAGGCGACGGCGATCAAGATGGCCGGCGCCGGCGCCAAGGTGATCCTGGTCGCGCGCGGCGAGGAGAAGCTCATCGAGACCAAGAACGAGATCGAAGCCGCCGGCGGGCGCTGCTGGATGTATACCGCCGACGTCTCCGACATGGCGTCCTGCGACGCGCTGGTCGCCCGGGTGCTGAAGGAGCACGGCGTCTGCGACTTCCTCGTCAACAACGCCGGCCGCTCGATCCGTCGCGGCGTCATCAACTCGTTCGACCGCTTCCACGATTTCGAGCGGACGATGCAGCTGAACTACTTCGGCGCGCTGCGCCTCATCATGGGCTTCCTGCCGAAGATGATCGAGCAAAAGCGCGGCCAGATCATCAACATCAGCTCCATCGGCGTGCTCTCCAACGCGCCACGGTTCTCCGCCTACGTGGCGTCGAAGTCCGCGCTGGACTCCTTCTCGGCCTGCGCGGCGTCCGAGTTCCTCGACAAGGGGATCAAGTTCACGACCATCAACATGCCGCTGGTCAGGACGCCGATGATCGCGCCGACCAAGATGTACGAGAACGTGCCGACGCTCTCGCCCGAGCAGGCGGCCGACCTGGTCGTCGAAGCGATCGTCTACAAGCCGGTGCGCATCGCCACGCGGCTGGGGATCTTCGGCGCGATCGCGCACGCGGCAGCGCCCCGGCTCACGCAGATCATGCTCAACACCGCGTTCAACATGTTCCCGGATTCGTCGGCCGCGCAGGGCAAGAAGGGCGAGGCCGCGCAGCAGGAGCAGCTCTCCCCCGAGCAGATGGCATTCGCCCAGCTGACGCAGGGCATCCACTGGTAGCAGGCGCGCCCGGCCCGGGTCCGCACGGGCTCGGATTCGATCAGGCCGCGACGGGATCCGTCGCGGCCTTTTTTCCGGCGTCCGGGGTCGCCCCGGCGGCGATCAGCTCGCGCTCGACGGCGGCGAAGACTTCCGGATCGCCGAGCAGCGCGTTGTGCCCGACGCCGCGGATCAGGATCTCGTCGGCGCCGGGGAGCCGCGCGCTGGCCTGTGGCGTCACCATCGAGTCGTGCGGACTCCACAGCGCGACCACCCGGACCGACGGCAGCGCTTCGGCATTGAGCGTCGCGAGCCAGCGATTGCCGGGGCGCAGCTGCGCGAGCGAAGCGCCGGGGAACAGATAGGCGTGCATGCTGCCCTGGTGCGGCGTCCCCAGCGTCATCAGCAACCGGACCTTGGTCGGCCCGAAGCGCCGCAGGTAGGCCCGCGCGACCAGTCCGCCCATGCTGTGACCGACGATCGCCACTTGGCTCGCCCCGGTGTCGCGCAGGATCGCGTCGATCTTCGCGGCGGTCTGGTCGGCGAAACTCTCGATCGATGCCAGCGGTGGTCCGTACGACAGCGTATAGACCGGCCCCAGCCCGCGCGCCAGGAGGTGGCGACGCAGTCCCAGCCAGACGCCCGCGTTGCAGAGCACGCCGTGCAACAGCAGGATCGGCAAGGCCGTGGCTGCTTGGGCGGGCTCGGGATCGGGCAGCAGCCAGCGGTAGAGGACCATGCGCGGTGCGGCTCGCCGGATGGCACGCACTTCGTTCCAGAACAGCAGCAGCCGCTCGCGCAAGGTGAGGCGCGCTTCGGCCGGCACCGGCGAGCCGAACCATGCGGCCAAGGCGAACCAGGCGAGACTGGCGACGAACGGGATCACGAAGGGCAGCGCGAACACGCCCAGGACGTACGGCCACGCGGGCGCTCCGGCGGCGATCGCCTGGTAGGCCCAGTACCCGTAGCCGCCGGCAATTCCCAGCAGGACGATCGCGATGGTGATGGCGGTGGTCATGATCGACGGACGGCGGCGGCACAAACCGTCCCCGCGAGGTTCGGTGGCGATCGATCCGGCACCCTCGATCGTGACGCCGTGCCCATTGTACGTCAGCGGTCGAGGCGCCTTCCCTCGGCGGGCGGGGGCTGGCGCTTGCCCCCGGAGCTCAGCGGGACGGTGCCGTCAGCGCTCGCCTTGCGCCGCGAGCCAGGCCGACGCCTGCGCCCAGTGCGTGCGCCAGATCTTGAGCGCCCCGATCGTCGACGCGAGGTCGGGGATCAGGACGACGCCGGGCATCGTCTTGCGCACCCGTCGCGTCATCTCGCCCCCTGCCCACAGCGTCACCGACTGCGGCAGCTCCCGGCGCAGCGTCGCGAGGCCTTCGGTGGCCTGGCGCACCGGAAACGCGC
>DATIUK010000096.1:0-4810 GCA_035466885.1 Casimicrobiaceae bacterium | reverse complement strand
GGCAGACGCTCGGCATCGGCGCGGGACAGATGAGCCGCGTCGACTCGACTCGGATCGCCGCGATCAAGGCCAAGAACGCGATCCTGTCGTTGGCGGGCTCGGTCGTCGCCTCGGACGCGTTCTTCCCGTTCCGCGACGGTCTCGACGTCGTGGCCGACAACGGCGCGGTCGCCGTGATCCAGCCGGGCGGCAGCATGCGCGACGACGAGGTGATCGCCGCCGCCGACGAGCGCGGGATCGCGATGGTGTTCACCGGCATCCGCCATTTCCGGCACTGACCGGCGTCCGCAGCCATGAACCTGCTGGTCATCGGGGGTGGCGGCCGCGAGCACGCGCTGGCCTGGAAGCTCGCGCAGTCGCCGCGCGCCGCACGCATCTTCGTCGCCCCCGGCAACGCCGGAACGGCGCGGGAACCGGGGCTCACCAACGTCGCGGTGACCGGCGCGCCCGAGCTCGTCGCGTTCGCGCAGCGTGAGCGCGTGCAGCTCGCCGTCGTCGGCCCCGAGGCGCCGCTGGCCGCGGGCGTCGTCGACGCCTCCGCGCCGCGGGCCTGCGCATCTTCGGCCCCACCCGCGCCGCCGCGCAGCTCGAGAGCTCGAAGGACTACGCCAAGGCGTTCATGGCCCGGCACCGGATTCCGACCGCCGCGTACCGGACATTCACCGACGCCGCCGCGGCGCGCGACTACGTGGCTGCGCGCGGCGCGCCGATCGTCGTCAAGGCCGACGGCCTCGCCGCCGGCAAGGGCGTCGTCGTCGCCAGCACGGTGGCCGAGGCGCAGGCGGCGATCGACGCCATGCTGGTCGGCAATGCACTGGGGGCCGCCGGGGCACGCGTGGTCGTCGAGGACTTCCTCGCCGGCGAGGAGGCGAGCTTCATCGTGATGGTCGACGGGCGCAACGTGCTGCCGCTGGCGTCGAGCCAGGACCACAAGCGCCTGCGCGACGACGACGAAGGCCCGAACACCGGCGGCATGGGCGCGTACTCGCCGGCGCCGGTCGTCACGCCGGAGGTGCACGCGCGCATCATGCGCGAGGTGATCCTGCCCGCGGTGGCCGGCATGGCGGCCGACGGCATCCCGTACACGGGCTTCCTCTACGCCGGGGTGATGATCGACGAAACCGGTGCCCCCAAGGTATTGGAGTTCAACTGCCGGCTGGGCGACCCCGAGACGCAGCCGATCATGGTCCGGCTGAAGTCCGACCTCGCCGACCTGCTGGAGCAGGGCGTCGACGGAGCCCTCGATCAGGCGGAGGCCGAGTGGGATCGCCGTGCCGCGCTCGGCGTGGTCCTGGCTGCGCACGGCTACCCGGAGGCGCCGCGCGCGGGGGACCGGATCGACGGCCTCGAGCGAGTGAACGCACAGACGCACCCGGACTGCCACGTGTTCCACGCCGGGACCGCGCTCGCCGACGGCGCCGCCGTCGTCGCGGGCGGGCGCGTGCTGTGCGTCACGGCGCTGGGCGACTCGGTGCGGCAGGCGCAGCGGGCGGCCTACGGCGCCATCGCCGAGATTCGTTTCGCCGGGATGCAGTTCCGCAGCGACATCGGGCACCGCGCCCTCGCCCCGCGCAAGGGCTGAGCGCGGCAAGGCCGATCCGGCCGGCGCGGCGCGGCCGCACGCAACGCGCGGCGGTCGGGCGATAATCGCGCTTTCGCCCCGATCGCCCGACCGCGCATGGACATCACCGCTCCCCGCCAGTTCTTCCTGACGCTGCAGGGGGACATCGTTGCCGCGCTGGAGGCGCTCGACGGCGGAGCGTTCCGGCGCGACGCCTGGGAGCGGCCCGAAGGGGGCGGCGGCATCTCGCGGCTGATCGAGGACGGCCGCCTCTTCGAGCGTGGCGGGGTCAACTTCTCGCACGTGATGGGCGACAAGCTGCCGCCGTCGGCAACGGCGACACGGCCGGGGATCGCCGGCCGGGCTTGGGAGGCGATGGGCGTCTCGCTGGTGCTGCACCCGCGCAACCCCTACGTGCCGACGGTCCACCTCAACGTGCGCATGTTCGTCGCGCACGCGCCCAAGGGCGACGCGGCGGAGGACGCCTGGTGGTTCGGCGGCGGGATGGACCTCACGCCCTACTACGGCTTCGCCGAGGACGCGGTGCACTTCCATCGCAGCTGCCGCGAGGCGCTCGCTCCGTTCGGCGCCGACGTGCACCCCCGGTACAAGCGCTGGTGCGACGAGTACTTCTACCTGCGGCACCGGCGCGAGCCGCGCGGCGTCGGCGGCATCTTCTACGACGACCTCAACGAGGGCGGGTTCGAACGTTGCTTCGCGCTGACCCGGAGCGTGGGCGAACGCTTCCTTCCCGCGTACCTGCCGATCGCCGAGCGGCGGCGCGGGGACGCGTACGGCGAGCGAGAGCGCGACTTCCAGGCCTACCGGCGCGGGCGCTACGTCGAATTCAACCTGGTCTGGGACCGCGGCACGCTGTTCGGGCTGCAGTCGAACGGCCGCACCGAGGCGATCCTGATGTCGCTGCCGCCGATCGTGAAGTGGCGCTACGACTGGAAGCCGGAACCGGGCACGCCCGAGGCGCGGCTCACCGAGGAATTCCTGATCGGAAAGGACTGGCTCGATGACTGATCCACGGCCGCAGCGGGAGCACGGCGCCGACGACCTCCACCTCGTCGAGACGCCGCTAGCGACCGAGTGCGTGTTCCAGGGCAAGCTCCTGCACGTCCGCAGCGATCGCGTGCGCCTGCCCGACGGGGGCGAGGCGACGCGCGAGTACATCGTGCATCCCGGCGCGGTCCTGATCGTCCCGATCATGGCCGACGGCCGGCTGGTCGTGGAGCGCCAGTTCCGCTACCCGCTGAACCGGGTCTTCATCGAATTCCCCGCCGGCAAGCTCGACCCCGGCGAGGAGCCGCTCGCGACGGCGCAGCGGGAGCTGATCGAGGAGGCCGGTTACGCGGCTGCCGCATGGACCCGGCTCGGCACCGTGCACACGGTCGTCTCGTACTCGACCGAGGCCATCGAGTTCTTCCTCGCCGAAGGGCTCACCCACGTGGGGGCGCAGCTCGACCACGGGGAGTTCCTCGAGATCGTGACGCTCTCGGTCGACGAGATGCTGGCGGCGCTCGATCGCGGCGAGATCACCGACGTCAAGACGGTCGCGGCGCTGTTGCTGATCGAGCGGCGGCTGCGCGGATCGCGATGATCGTCCGGCGCCTGCTGATCCAGGGGCGGGTGCAGGGCGTCGGCTTTCGCGAGTCGATGGTCGCGGTGGCGCGTGTCGCGGGGGTCGACGGCTGGGTGCGCAACCGCCGCGACGACAGCGTCGAGGCGCTGGTGCAGGGCGATCCCGCGGCCGTCGAATCGGTCATCGCCTGGGCGCGCCGCGGTCCCTCGCTTGCCCGGGTGACGGCGATCGACATCGACGAGGCGCCGCCCGCGCCGGTGCACGGCTTCAGCCGCGCGCCGACCGAGTAGCCGGCGGGCCGATCAGGCGTCGATCGGCGCGTCGCGCAAGCCGAAGATGTCCTTCCACGCGGCGTACGACGCTGCAGTCCACAGCGGCAGCACGACGACCAGCGCGACGCCCATGGTCACCAGCCCGAAGCCGAGCAGGAGCATCGAGGCCGCCGCGTAGACGAGCAGCGGGCCGGTGTTGAGCGTAAACGCCCGCCAGCTCGCCGCAAACGCCTCGCCGAAACCGGCGTGCTCGAGCAGCACGTGGAAGGGCACGAAGGCCACCGGCAGCGAGGCGAGCACGCCGATGGTGTAGACGCCGAGGAGCGCGGTGCTGGACATCTCGGCGACGGCGCTCGCCGGCAGCAGCAGGTTGACGTCGGCGACCCACCAGGCGGCCCAGGTTTCGGCCGCGAAGGTGGCGAAGCTCGCGGCGACGATCGCGGCGATCGCACCGCCGCGGGCGCGGAAGGCGGCGACCGCGAGGGCGAACCGCGGGCGCCGGCCGCGGTCGGCCTCGGCGGCGGCGTACACCATGCCGCAGCCGATGAGCGGGGTGACGATCTTGCCCAGCAGCGCCCCGACGGCGGGGATGCCCTGCAGCGCGAGCTCGCTCGTGAGCGTCAGCAGCGCGAGCAGCGCCCAGGTGACGGGCGCGCGCTTCCACAGGCGCATCGCTTCCTCGTACCAGGCCAGCGCGTGGCGCCAGGGGACGATCCGCGGGTGCAGGTGCGCGGGGGGAGGAGCGGGATGCGGGGAGAGCGGAAGCTCCGGATCGCTCATCGGATCGCTTTCGTGCGGGGCTCCGCCGAGTTCACCGTCGCGCCGGCTCGCAGCGAACAATCACGGGGCGACCTTTGCGCAGCGCGCCACGGTGTTCGCGCTCACGCCGCCTCGCCGAGGTACGCCGCGCGGACGGCCGGATCGTGCAGCAGGCTCTTCGCGTCGCCGGACAGCGTGACCTCGCCGGATTCCATCACGTAGCCGCGGTGGGAGACCTCCAGCGCGAGTTTCGCGTTCTGCTCGATCAGCAGGATCGTCACGCCTTCCCTCGAGACCGACAGGACGGTCTCGAACACCTTCTGCACCATCAGCGGCGCGAGGCCCATCGACGGCTCGTCCAGGAGCAGCAGCCGCGGCTTCGACATCAGCGCGCGGCCGATCGCCAGCATCTGCTGCTCGCCGCCGGACAACGTGCCTGCGGTCTGCCGGCGCCGTTCCTGCAGCCGCGGGAAGAGTGCGAACACCCGCTCGATGTCGTGGCGCACGCCCGCGCGGTCGCTGCGTATGTACGCGCCCATCGCGAGGTTCTCCTCGATGGTCAGCGCGCCGAACACGCCGCGGCCCTCGGGCACCATCGCAAGCCCGCGGCGGACCAGCCGGTGCGGCGGC
>DATIUK010000095.1:0-2366 GCA_035466885.1 Casimicrobiaceae bacterium | reverse complement strand
CGCCGCAGCTGCGGGGGCGCGTTTTCATAGGGAAACCAATCGATCGCGCCGACGGCGGCGCTGACAGCGGCCGACGGCGTTCGCAGCCCAATTGTCGCGAAACGCCGACAGCCTGCGACCAAGCGCGTCCCTCGCGCTGTTTTGCAATGGTTTGGGCTGTCACCGTTGCCCGACGCCCGACCGCGCCGGAAACGGCGGCGCGCCGTCGTCGCGATGCGGCCCTTCGGCGGTACCCGGCGATCGACGCCGCCGCCGCGACGCGGGTGCGTCAGCCGGGCTTGGCTTCCTTGAACATCGACGGCTCCAGATGGTGCCGCTGCAGGAGCTTGTAGAACTCGGTCCGGTTGCGCTTGGCGAGCGCGGCGGCCTGCGAGACGTTGCCGCCGGTGATCTTGAGCAACCGGACGAGGTAGTCGCGCTCGAACTCCTTGCGCGCTTCCTCGAACGGCACCAGCGCGCTCGCGTCCTCGCGCAGCGCGTTTTGCACCAGCGAGGCCGGGATCACCGTCGTCGGCACCAGCGCGACCGCCTGCTCGAGGAGATTCAGGAGCTGCCGGACGTTGCCGGGCCAGGGTGCGGCGACCAGCAGCGCCATCGCCTCGGGGGCCAGCGCGGGCACCGGCCGCTTGTAGCGGTCGGCGAGCCGGCGCAGGAAGTGCGCGGCGAGCAGCGGGATGTCCTCCCGCCGCTCGGCGAGCGAAGGCAGCCTGAGCGAGACCACGTTGAGGCGGTAGTAGAGGTCCTCGCGGAACTGGCCGGTGTCCTTCTGCGCATCGAGGTCCCGGTGCGTCGCCGAGATCACGCGGACGTCGACAGCGATCGGCTCGTTGGCGCCGACCGGCCGCACCTCGCCCTCCTGCAGCACCCGCAGCAGCTTGACCTGCAGCGCGAGCGGCATGTCCCCGATCTCGTCCAGGAGCACCGTGCCGCCGTCGGCGGTCTGGAACAAACCCTTGTGCGCCTGCACGGCGCCGGTGAACGCGCCGCGGGTGTGGCCGAAGAGCTCCGACTCGAGCAGGGGCTCGGGAATCGCGCCGCAGTTCACGGCGACGAACGCCCGCTCGCGGCGGGGGCTCGCCCGGTGGATCGCGCGGGCGAGGAGTTCCTTGCCGGTGCCCGACTCGCCGAAGATCAGGACGCTCGCATCGGAGTCGGCGACGCGCTTGGCCTGCCGCAGCAGGTCCTCCATCTGCGGGCTGCGGGTGATGATGCCGGCGCGCCACTCGGCTGCCGGCTCGTCGCTGCTGGGCGACGCGTCGCCGGCGAGCTTCAGCGCCGAGGCCGCCATCTGCAGCAGCTCCTGGCTGTCGAACGGCTTGGTCAGGAAGCCGAAGACGCCGCGCTGCGTCGCGGACACGGCGTCGGGAATCGTCCCGTGGGCGGTCAGAATGATCACCGGCAGCGCCGGGTGCTGCCGGTGCACCGCGTCGAAGAGCTGAAGTCCGTCGATCCCGGGCATCCGCAGGTCGGTGATCAGTATGCCGGGACGGGCGACGGCGAGCGCCGCGAGTGCGGTCTCGCCGCTCTCGGCGGTGCGCACCCGATAACCGGCTGACGACAGCCGCAGGCTGATCAGCTTGAGAAGGTCTGGATCGTCATCGACCAGGAGGATGTCGCCTGTTGCCATCGTCGTCTCGCCAGGTTGCCCGTCAGTTGCCGCTGCCGCCGCCGCCACCACCGCCACCCCCGCCGCTGCGCACGCGATCGCGCAGCAGGCTGCGCTCCATTGCGCGCAGCGCCTCGAGCTTCTGCACGGCGGCATCGGCCTTCTGCTGCTCCTCGCGCACGGCACGCGCCCGTTCGGCCACCTGCACCTGGAGAACGACCGCGAGCTGCTTGACCGCCGGCGAGCCGGGTCCGCTCCGGGCGACGTTGTCGAAGAGCTGCAGCGCACGCTGGTCGTCCTGCGGCGTGCGGACCATCGTGTAGAGCACCGCGAGGCGGACGCGGTTCGCGTCGCTGCGCTGCCGTGCAAGGAGCTGCGTGACCGCGGTCACTTCGCGCCGCAGCTCGTCCGGCCCGAGCTGCGCGTAGCGTTGCAGGTCGGCGACCACCGCGGCCATCAGCTGCTCGTCGCTGGGTTCCGCCGGCGCGACCGGCGCCGCCGCAGCCGGCGCCGGCGTCTCGACGGCCGGGGTGGCGTCGGCCGGCGCCGTCGGCGTCGCGGTCGCTGCTCGACTCGACGCAGCGGGCTCGGGCACGGCGGCGCTGGCAGGCGGCGTCGCCGCGGCGGGGCGCGGCAACGGAAGCTCGACCGGCTCGGGCGGAGGGTACTCGACCGGAGCCGGTGCCGACGGCGGCAACGCGGTCGGTGCCGGCGCCGCGATCGCGGGTGCAGCCGGTGGCGCGACGACCGGCGCCGGCGG
>DATIUK010000094.1:0-4481 GCA_035466885.1 Casimicrobiaceae bacterium | reverse complement strand
ATGACCGAGGTGCCCGTGGTCCGCGCCAACGCCGAAGGCCGCCGCGAGCTCACGCGAATGCGCTGGGGCCTGGTGCCGCGCTGGGCCAAGGACCCATCGATCGGCGCCAAGATGATCAACGCCCGCGGCGAGACGCTGGCGGAGAAGCCCTCATTCCGGACCGCCTATCGACGCCACCGCTGCCTGCTGCCAGCCGACGGCTTCTACGAGTGGCGCGAGGTGACCGCCCCGCACCCGCACAAGGAGCCGCTGCACATCGGCATGAAGGACGGCAGTGTGTTCGCGCTGGCGGGGCTCTACGAGCGCTGGCTGAGTGCCGAGGGCGAGGTCCTCGACAGCTGCACGATCGTCACCACCGAGGCCAATGCGCTGATCCGCGCACTGCACGACCGGATGCCGGTGATCGTCGCGCCCGAGAACTACGGTCGCTGGCTCGATCCGGCGTCGCCGGCGGCCGCCGAGCTGATCGCCCCCTACCCGGCCGATGCGATGGCCTGGTATCCGGTGTCCACGCGCGTCAACGCGGTGAAGAACGACGACGAGACGCTGCTGCGTCCGGTCGGCGCCGCCCATGCCGCGCCGCCGCCGCCCGAGACGCGGCCACCGCACGACCCCGAGCAGGAGTCGCTCTTCTGACGGCTTCCGACCGGTACCGGCGCCGCACGCATCGCTGCTGCCGGCCTCTGCGCTCAACTGCCGCGGTAGGTCGAGTAGCTCCAGGGCGTGACCAGCAGCGGAACGTGGTAGTGGGCGTTGCCGTCGGCGACGCCGAAGTCGATCACCACGTCGTCGACGAAGGGCGGCTCGGGCAGCACCAGCCCCTGCCGCGTGAAGTACGCGCCGGCGCCGAACACCAGCCGGTAGCGTCCCGCCGAGAACGCGGCGCCCTCGAGCAGCGGTGCCTCGCAGCGCCCGTCGGCGTTGGTCTGCGTGGTCTTGAGCAGCGCGTAGCGCTCGCCCAGGTTGCGGTACAGCGCGACGGCGACATCCGCGGCGGGACGCCCCTGCGCGGTGTCGAGGACGTGAGTGGTGAGCTTGCCCATGGTCGATTCGATTTCGTCTGCGGATCCCGCGGCGCCGCAGGTGGACGGGGATGGAGGCCGCTGCCGGGCCGCGCCGGCGACCGCCCGGCGGGAAGTCAGCGCAACGCGACGTTGAGCGTCTCGAGCGCCGCGCTGCCCGGCACGAGCTCGGCGTCGGAGAGCGCGTTGAGCGGGCCGGCAATCGTGTTCTGCATGTCGTGCATGTCGATCGCGTCCGGATTGGCGTACAGCAGCCCGGTGACGACCTCGCCGGCCTCATGCCGCTGGTGCAGGTAGTTGATCGCGGCCAGCCGGTCGGTCGGGTCGTACTCGGGGTGGAGCTTGCGCAGCCGGATCGTCGAGCCGTCGTGCAGCTGCACTTCCTGCACGCTGCCCGGCGGGTAGTCGGCGGCGATGGGCTGCCGCTCGAGGATGACGTCCAGCCGGTTGACCGCGTCGTTGTGCGCGCGGACGTAGTCGTAGCTCTTGGTCGAGCCGCTGTGATTGTTGAACGTGACGCAGGGGCTCACGACATCGATGAACGCCGCACCCTTGTGCCGGACCGCCGCCTCGATCAGCGGCACGAGCTGCTCCTTGTCGCCGGAGAAGCTGCGGGCGACGAACGTGGCGCCGAGCTGCAGCGCGAGCAGCACGAGGTCGATCGGCTCGTCCTGGTTGATGAACCCGGTCTTGGCCTTCGATCCCTTGTCCGCGGTGGCCGAGAACTGCCCCTTGGTCAGGCCGTAGACGCCGTTGTTCTCGACGATGTAGACCATGTTGACGCCGCGCCGCATGCTGTGCGCGAACTGGCCGATGCCGATCGACGCCGAGTCGCCGTCGCCGGACACGCCGAGGTAGACGAGGTCGCGATTGGCGGCGTTGGCGCCGGTCAGCACCGACGGCATCCGGCCGTGGACGCTGTTGAAGCCGTGCGACTGGCCGAGGAAGTACGTCGGCGTCTTCGACGAGCAGCCGATGCCGGAGAGCTTGGCGACGCGGTGCGGCGGAATCGCGAGTTGCCAGAACGCCTGGATGATCGCGGCCGAGATCGAGTCGTGGCCGCAGCCGGCGCACAGCGTCGACACCGGTCCCTCGTAGTCGCGACGGGTGAAGCCCAGCGCATTCTTCGGCAGGTCCGGGTGGTGCAGCTTCGGTTTGGCGAGATAGGTCATGTCCAGGTACCAGGTATCAGGTGTCAGGGATCGGGCAACCGCGTGTGGCGGACCGGGAGACCGTTGTCAGTCGGCGGCGCCGCGCTGGGGCCGCGCACCCCCGCCCTTCGGCCGCAGCGGCGTGACGTTGAACAGCGCCGCCTTTTCGGCGATTTCGCGGGTGAGGAAGCGCGCGGTCAGCGGATTGCCGTCGTAGTGCAGGATCGACACCAGCTTCGCGGGATCGATCGAGCACTCGTTGATCAGCAGCGAGCGAAGCTGGCCGTCGCGGTTCTGCTCGACGACGAACACGTGCTCGTGGGCATCGATGAACTCGGCGACCGGGTCGGCAAATGGGAACGCGCGCACGCGCATGCGGTCGAGGTGGATGCCCTCGGCCTCGAGCTGCGCCAGCGACTCGGCCATCGGCGCGCCGGTCGACCCGTACCAGATCACTCCGGCGCGCGTCGGCTTCGCGGCGGGCTCGACCAGCGGACCGGGCACCAGCGACTTCGCGGTCTCGAACTTGCGCAGCAACCGCTGCATGTTGTCGACGTAGGTCGGGCCGTCCTCGGTGTAGCGCGCGTAGCGGTCCTTCGACGTGCCGCGGGTGAAGAACGCGCCGCGCTTCGGGTGCGTGCCCGGCCAGGTGCGATAGGGGATGCCGTCGCCGTCGACGTCGAGGTAGCGGCCGAAGTCCCGGCCCGACTCGAGATCGTCGTAGGACATGACCTTGCCGCGGTCCATCCGGTGCGCGTCGTCCCACTTGAACGGATCGGTGAGCCACTCCTGCATGCCGATGTCGAGGTCGAGCATGACGAACACCGGCGTCTGCAGCCGGTCGGCCAGATCGAACGCCTGCGCGCCCATCGAGAAGCACTCGGTCGGGTCCTCGGGGAACAACAGCACGTGCTTGGTGTCGCCGTGCGAGGCGTAGGCCGCGAGCATGAGGTCGCACTGCTGCGTCTTGGTCGGCATGCCGGTCGACGGGCTGCCGCGCTGGACGTCGAACAGGACCGCGGGAATCTCGGCAAAGTACGCAAGGCCGATGAACTCCTGCATCAGCGAAATGCCGGGGCCCGAGGTCGCGGTGAACGCGCGCGAGCCGTTCCAGCCGGCGCCCACGACCATGCCGATCGACGCGAGCTCGTCCTCGGCCTGGATGAACGCGAAGCGGTGCCGGCCGGTCCCGGGCTCGGCCCGGAAGCGCCGGCAATGCCGGGCGAACGCCTCCGGCAGCGACGTCGACGGCGTGACCGGGTACCAGGCGCAGACGGTCGCGCCGCCGTAGACGGCGCCGAGGCCCGCCGCGGCGTTGCCGTCGACGAAAATCCGCTCGCCGACGCGGTCGCGGCGTTCGACCCGCAAGCCGACGGGATCGAGGTGCTCCGCGGCGTATTCGAAGCCCAGCCTGAACGCGTTGTGGTTGGCCTCGAGCAGCGGCGCCTTGTCCTTGCCCCGGAACTGGATGGTAAGCAGCCCCTCGACGACGTCGCGCTCGATGCCGAGGATCGCGGCCAGCGCGCCGACGTACATGATGTTCTTGAACAGCTGCCGCTGGCGCACGTCCGAGTAGGCCTCGTGGCAGATCTCGGTCAGCGGCACGCCGAGCAGCGTGATGTCATCGCGCATCACCACCTTCGGCAGCGCCTTGGTCGAGTCGTAGAGTACGTAGCCACCCGGTTCCACCTCGGCCAGGTCGGCTTTCCAGGTCTCGGGGTTCATCGCGACCATCAGCTCGACCCCGCCGCGGCGGCCGCGCCAGCCCGCCTCGACGATGCGGACTTCGTACCAGGTGGGCATGCCCTGGATGTTGGACGGGAAGATGTTGCGCGCCGCGACCGGCACGCCCATCCGCAGGATCGACTTGGCGAACAGCCCGTTGGCGGCGGCCGACCCCGAACCGTTGACGTTGGCGAATTTGACGACGAAGTCGTTGGTGCGCTTGATCATCGGCATGGTCCTAGTCCGCAGCGACTTCGGCGACCGCGGCGCGCGCGCGGTGGGCCGGCAGGTGGATCCGGGGCGTGTCCCCGGCGTGCGACATCTCGAGGACCGACTTCTTCATGTCCCAGGCGCCGGTCGGGCAGCGCTCGGCGCACAGCCCGCAGTGGAGACACACGTCCTCGTCCTTGACCATCACGCGCGCCGTCTTGAGCGGCCCGGAGACGTAGAGGTCCTGGTCGGTGCGCAGCGCCGGCGCGTGCAGCCGCCCCCGCAGGTCGGCTTCGTCGCCGTTGGCCGTGAACGTGATGCAGTCCATCGGGCAGATGTCGACGCAGGCGTCGCACTCGATGCACAACCGGTC
>DATIUK010000093.1:0-9156 GCA_035466885.1 Casimicrobiaceae bacterium | reverse complement strand
GGCGAGCACGCCGAGCAGCAACAGGTCCATCGGGGTCAACGCCAGGACCCGGTGCCGGCTCGGCGGCCCGTCGTTGCGGTCGGGGTCGCCACCGGGTGACCGACGACGCGCCTTGCGCCTGGGCGGCGCTTCACGGTGGCGGTCCGATAACTGGCAACGAGGGCATCGGGGGGGCGAGTCGACGAGCGACAGGAGACATTCTAGGGCCTGTTTCACGTGGAACCGACGGTGACGGGCGGACGGGCACCGAATACAATTCGACCGGGCCGCCGGCCCTGCGCCGTCGCTCCGTTACCCATGCCCCGCATCCTTCTCCTCGGCATGTCCGCGCTGGACGCGATCTACCGCGTGCCGGCGATCCCGGCCAAGCCCACCAAGGTCCTCGCCAGCAGCTTTACCGAATGTGGCGGCGGCATGGCGGCCAACGCCAGCGTCGCGGTGGCCCGGCTGGGCGGCAAGGCCCACTATTGGGGTCGCCTCGGCGACGACGCGATGGGCGACCGGATCCTGGCCGATCTCGTGCGCGAAGGCGTCGATGTCGACGCCGTTCGCCGGGTGCCCGGCTGTGCGTCGCCGAGTGCCGCGATCCTGATCGCCGACGACGGCGAGCGGCTGCTGTGCACCTACAACGACCCGCGTCTGGGTGCCGATCCCTCCTGGCTGCCGCTCGACCGGGTCGCGAGCTTCGACGCGGTGATGACCGACGTGCGCTGGCCCGAGGGCGCCGCCGCGGTGCTCGACGCGGCGCGGCGCGCCGGCAAGCTCGCGGTCTTCGACGGCGACGTGGGTCCGGTCGACGCCCTGCTCGACCTTGCCCGGCGGGCGACGCACGTCGCCTTTTCGGAACTGGGTCTGGCACGGGCCACCGGGGCCGACCAGCCCGGCGAAGGCCTGCGCCGCATCGCCCGCGAGACCGACGCCTGGGTCGGGGTCACGCTCGGCGCCGACGGCTTCCTGTGGCGCGACGGCGCGACCGAGCACCGCGCACCGGCGCCGGCCGTCAGGGCCGTGGACACGCTTGGCGCCGGCGACGTCTGGCACGGCGCGTTCACGCTGGCGCTCGCCGAGCGCATGGCCGTGAGCGCTGCCGCCCGATTCGCCAACGCCGCGGCCGCGATCAAGTGCACGCGCTTCGGCGGGCGCGGCGGCGCACCGCGCCGCGACGAGGTCGAGGCGCTGCTCGCCGGCTGACGGCCCTCGCGGGCACCGCGCCCTGCCCACGCCGCGGGACCCGGAACCTTGGCCGTCGGCCGGCAACCGACAGGCCCAGGGGGCGGCGTCCGGGCTTCGTTCCGCCTGCACGCCGGCGAATAAAAAGGCCGGGACACCTCGCCCCGGCCTTGGTCTGACCACCAGCCGTCGGCGCCGCAGCCTTGTCGACTGGGCGCCTCGCTGAAAGTAAGCGCTTACACCGCTAAGCGTTGCCCCAGCCGCTCGCGCTCGGCGGCGAGCTCCGGCGGCTTCTTCGCGGCCAGCTTGGCGAAGAGCTCGTCGTGCGAGACCAGCTCCACCCCCCACTTCGCCTTGTCGGCCGCCATCACCTGGGTGAAGCGCTCCTTCGGGTAGTCGATGCCGCTCCAGTCCAGATCCTCGTAGGCGGGCTCGAGTCCGAGCGCCGTCTGGACGGCGTGCCCGCGGCCGCGACAGCGGTCGACGATCCACTGCAGCACCCGCACGTTGTCGCTGAAGCCCGGCCAGGCGAACTTGCCGTTGGCGTCGGTGCGGAACCAGTTGACGTTGAAGATCTTCGGCGGGTGGTCGATCACCTTGCCCATCCTGAGCCAATGCGCGAAGTAGTCGCCGACGTGGTAGCCGCAGAACGGCAGCATCGCGAACGGGTCGCGCCGGACCTCGCCGACCTTGCCGGTGGCCGCGGCAGTGGTTTCCGAGCCCATCGTCGCCGCCTTGTAGACGCCGTCCTCCCACGACGACGCCTCGACCACCAGCGGCACGGTGTCGCTGCGCCGCGCGCCGAAGATGAACGCGTCGATCGGCACGCCGTCGGGGCTGTTCCAGTGCGGGTCGAGCGACGGGCACTGCACGGACGCCACCGTGAAGCGGGCGTTGGGGTGCGACGCCTTGCGGCCGCAGTCGGGTGTCCAGTCCTTGCCCTGCCAGTCGATGAGGTGCGCCGGCGGCGTCTTGCTCATGCCTTCCCACCAGACGTCGCCGTCGTCGGTCAGCGCGACGTTGGTGAAGATCGTGTTCTCGTTCAGCATCCGCATCGCGTTGGGGTTCGACTCGTACGAGGTCCCCGGCGCGACGCCGAAATAGCCGGCCTCCGGGTTGATCGCGTAGAAGCGTCCGCCGCGCGGCTTGATCCAGGCGATGTCGTCGCCGATGGTCGTCACGCGCCAGCCGTCGAAACCCTTGGGCGGGATCACCATCGCGAAGTTGGTCTTGCCGCAGGCGCTCGGGAACGCCGCCGCGACGTAGCTCTTCTCGCCGGTCGGCGAAGTGACGCCGAGGATCAGCATGTGCTCGGCAAGCCAGCCCTGGTCGCGTCCCATCACCGACGCGATGCGCAGCGCGAAGCACTTCTTGCCGAGCAGCGCGTTGCCGCCGTAGCCGGAGCCGAACGACCAGATCTCGCGTGTCTCGGGAAAGTGGACGATGTACTTGTGGTCCTTGTTGCACGGCCAGGGCACGTCCTGCTGCCCGTCGGCGAGCGGCGCGCCGACCGAGTGGACACAGGGCACGAACGCACCGTCCTCGCCCAGGACCGCCAGCGCCGCGCGCCCCATTCGGGTCATGATCCGCATGTTCGTGACGACGTAGGGGCTGTCGGTGATCTCGATGCCGATGTGCGCGATGCTGCTGCCGATCGGTCCCATCGAGAACGGCACCACGTACATGGTGCGTCCGCGCATGCAGCCGTCGAACAGCCGGCCCAGCGTCTGGCGCATCTCCGCCGGCGGCCGCCAGTTGTTGGTCGGTCCGGCGTCGGACTCCTTGTCGCTGCAGATGAAGGTTCGGTCTTCGACGCGCGCGACATCGGAGGGGTCGGACAGCGCGAGGTACGAGTTCGGACGCTTGGCGGGATTCAACCGCTTGTACGTGCCCGCGGCGACCATCTCCTCGGACAACCGGTTGTACTCGTCCTCGCTGCCGTCGCACCATACGACGCGCGCGGGCTTGGTGAGGGCGGTGACGTCGCGCACCCACATCAGCAGCCGGGTGTGGCGAACCGATGCCGGTGCAGCGATGTCGGCAGCGATGGCGGAGATCAGTTCAGGAGTGGACATGGCAGCCCCTTTGAAGATTGGTTGAGCCCGCGGGACGCAACTCCCCCGCTCGGGCAAGACGCCTTGGTATGCGCCAAAATACTACACCCCGCCCTGCCCGCCCCGCGCGAGAAATGCGCCCGGTTTTGACCGAGCGCAATATGCGCCGCCGCCGCCTATGGCGTCCGCCGCCGGGTCGCGACCAGGAATTGGCGACGGAACGCGAACAGAACCGTGCCGTCCGGCCGCGGCGGATACGCTGCCGCCACCCGGTCGCGGTATTCGTCGACGAACGCGCGCCCGAGATCGGGGTCGAGCCGCGCCAGGAACGGGAGGAGCGCGGTCCCGCGCGTCCAGGCGACCACCGGGTGCTCGCCGTCGTCCGCGGCCGGCAGCACGTGCAGGTACTCGGTCGACCACAGGTCGATGCCGTCGGCATCCGCCGCCAGCCACTCGTAATAGGCCTGCGGCGCCGCCACGGGCACCGGGCGCAGTGCCGGGCCGAGCCGTTCGCGCCAGCGCGCCCCCCCCGCCACCTCGGCGAGTGCCGCGTGCGACGGGGCGTGGAACTGGTTGGGCATCTGCACCGCCAGCACCCCCCCGGCCGCGACTGCGGCAAAAAGCCGCGGGAACAGCCGGGCGTGATCGTCGAGCCAGTGCAGCGCGGCGTTCGAGAAGACGAGCTCGGGCGCAGGCTCGTCCGCTGCGGGCTCCCAGCGGGCGAGGTCGCCGCGGCACCAGCGAATGCGTCCGCCCGCCGGCCCGTCCGCGGCAGCGCGCTCCAGCATCGGCAACGAGTCGTCGACGCCGGTGATCGCCGCCGCCGGGTAGCGGTCGGCGAGCAGGCGCGTGACGTTGCCGGTGCCGCAACCCAGGTCGACGATCCTGCGCGGCGCGGCGAGCGGCACGCGGGCGACGAGGTCGACCGCCGGGCGCAGCCGCTCGCCGGCGAACTTGAGGTACTGCGCGGGATCCCAGGCCATCTACGCTCCCCGATGCTGCCGCCAGCGCTGCACCAGGCCGAACAGCGGCGCCGTGCCCAGCAGCAGCACGACGACGCGCGTGACGTGGAACGCGGTCACCAGCGGCACGCCGAGCTGCAGCGCCTTGGCGGTGACGCACATCTCGGCGATGCCGCCCGGAGCGAGCCCCAACGTAAGTGTGTACACACTCGTGCCCGACGCGGCGGCGAGCAGCCAGGCCACCGCGACGGTGGTTGCGATCGCGCCGGCCACCGTGGCCGTGACCGCGGCGATGAAGCGAGGCGCGCCACGGACGAAATCCGGCTCGAAGCGCGAGCCCAGCGCGCAGCCCAGCAGGCACTGCGCCGCGTTCGACAGCGGCGCGGGCACCGCCGACAACGTCACCCCCGCCCCGGTGATCGGGATCGCCACCGCCAGCGACCCCAGGATGAACGCGTTGGGCACGCCCAGCCGCTGTCCGACCAGTCCACCGGCGAAGGTCGCCGCGAGCAACAGCGCGAGCCCGCCGGGCTCAACCGTGCGCGCGCCGGCGGCGTAGGCGTCGCTGCCGTGCACGCCGAGCCAGGCATAAGCGAACGGAATGACGATGACGACGATCAGGATCCGCAGGCTCTGTGCCGCCGCAACCCGGTCGACGCGGGCGCCGTAGCGCTCGCCCAGCACCGCCATCTCGCTCGCCCCCCCCGGCACCGAGGCGAAGATCGCGGTGGTGCGGTCGATCCCCGCGAACCAGGAAAGAAACACGCCTCCGATGTAGCCGGCCGCCACCGCGTACGCCGCCCCGGCGAGCAGCAGCCACCACCCGCCGGCGACGTGCCCGATCACCTGCGGGGTGAAGTAGAGCCCGAGCGCGGTGCCGATGATCCACTGGCCGAACTGCCGGCCGCCGGGCAGCGCGCCGACCGGCGCGCCCGCCACGCGCAGCACCGCCATGGCGACGAGCGGCCCGAGCATCCACGGGATCGGCGTGCGCAGCCGGCTGCAGAGGTACCCGGCGGCGACGCCGACCGCCGCGCCGGCCAGGCCCCGCACCCACTCGCCGAGAGGCGCGCGCACCGTGGCCCCGACTCGCCGACCGGCGCCGCCTGCGCCGGCTACTTGACCTCGATCAGCTTGTTGTTCCGCTTCCACCGCAGCAGCAGCGGCACCACCAGCATGAACACCGCGGCGACCCACAGCGTGATCGTGATCCCGCTGCCGTAGAGCACGGTGGTGTCGCCGTTGGAGATCGCCAGCGCCCGCCTGAGGTTCTGCTCCATCATGTCGCCGAGCACGAAGCCCAGGATCAGCGGCGCCATCGGGAAATCGAGCTTGCGCAGCACCCAGCCGACCACGCCCAGCGCCGTCATCAGCACCAGGTCGAACGTCGTCGCGTGGATCGAATAGACGCCGATCATGCTGATCGCGACGATCCCCGGCACCAAGATCCAGTTGGGGATGGTCAGCATCTTGGCGAACAGGCCGACCATCGGGACGTTCATCAGCAGCAGCATGAAGTTGGCGATGAACATCGATGCGATCAGGCCCCAGACGAGGTCGGCCTGGTCGGTGAACAGCGTCGGCCCGGGATTGATGTTGTAGAGCGTGAGCGCACCCATCATCACCGCGGTGGTGCCGCTGCCGGGAACGCCGAGCGTCAGCATCGGGATGAACGCGCCGCCCGCCGCGCCGTTGTTCGCCGACTCGGGGGCGGCGACGCCGCGAATGTCGCCCTTGCCGAAGGTACGGTCGCTGTCGTTGATGTTCTTCTCGATCATGTAGGCGATCGCGCTGGCGATCGACGCCCCCGCCCCCGGCAGCACGCCGACGATGAAACCCAGCGGCGCCGCGCGCGCGATGGTCCACTTCACCATCGACAGCTCCTTCAGGTTGAACCACGCACGGCCCGAGGCCTTGAGCATCGCACCGCCAGTCTCGGTCTGCTCCAGCATCAGCAGGATCTCCGAGACCGAGAACAGCCCGATCACGATGACGACGAACTGGATGCCGTCCGACAGGTGGACGTCGCCGAAGGTGAACCGGTAGACGCCGCTGTTCGAGTCGATGCCCACGGTCGCGAGGGCCAGGCCCAGCACGCAGGCGAGCAGCGTCTTCACCGGGCTGTCGCCGACCATGCCGGCGAGGCAGGCGATCGCGAACACCATCAGCACGAAGTACTCGGCGGGGCCGAAGGCCAGCGCCCAGTTCGCGAGCAGCGGCGCGAGGAACACGAGTCCCGTGCACGCGAGCAGCGACCCGCAGAACGACGCGAACGCCGAGATCGACAGCGCGACGCCGGCTTCGCCCTTCTTGGCCATCGGGAAGCCGTCGAGCGTGGTCATCACCGAGCCCGCGTCGCCCGGGATGTTGACCAGGATCGACGTGATCCGGCCGCCGTACTCGCAGCCCATGTAGACGCTCGCCAGCAGGATCAGCGCGGAGGTTGCCGGCACCTTCATCGCAAAGGCGATCGGCAGCAGGATGGCCACGCCGTTGATCGGGCCGATCCCCGGCAACAAGCCGACGATCGTTCCGACGAACGCGCCGGCCAGCGCCATCAGCAGGTTGATGGGCGTCGCGGCGATCGCGAACCCGTGGAGCAGCGCGGTGATGTTGTCCATCTCAGCCTCCGAACACGGCGCCCAACGGCAGCGTCACGTCGAGCACGCGGTCGAACAGGATGTAGAGCGACACGCCGAGCAGCGCGCCGCCGATCACGAGCTTTCCCCAGGTCCCGCCGAAGAAGCGGCCGATGACGATGGTCGCCAGCGCCGTCGACAGCGGAAAACCCAGCGGCTCGAACAGCAACGCATAGCCGAACAGCGCGACGATGATGACCAGCGCCCTGGGCAGGACGCCCTTGGCCAGGCCTTCGAGGTCCTCGGCGATGCTCCTGGGGCGCAACACCAGCCACAGCCAGCAGGCGGCCGCGATGCCGGCGAGCAACAGCGGGAACGCCCGCGGCCCGATCGGCTCGTAGGAGAACTGCGCGTGGTAGCCGCTGCCGACGTACCCGTAGCCCAGCGTCAGCAGCAGGAACACTGCCGCGACGATCCGGTCGACCATGGTGGACCTCCCCTGCCGGCGCCCTTGAATGAACGCGGGACCCCGGGGGGCCGGGCGCCGCCGGCCCCGAGGGCAAGCCGGGCAGGCGCTCCCCGGCGCCCAGCCCCGCTCGCGACAGACTACTTCTGGATCAGCCCGAACTCGTCGGCGACCTTGCGGTACTCGGCGACGGTCTTCTTGACGTAGGCGTCGAGCTCGGCGCCGGTCATGCTGAACGGGTAGAGGTCGCGCTGGTCGCGCAGCGCCAGGAAGTCCTTGGACGCCAACAGCTTGTTGAACGAGTCGAGCCAGAACTTGTAGTCGGCTTCCGAGATCTTCGGAGCGACGTAGAAGCCGCGGATGATCGGCCAGGTGAAGTTGTAGCCGGACTCGATCGCGGTCGGGATGTTCGCCGCGTCACCCGGCAGCCGCTTATCCGAGTAGACCGCCAGGATGCGGATCTTGCCGGCCTTGTGCTGCGGCAGGTCGGCCGAGATGTCACCGCTGCCCGCCTGGATGTGGCCGCCCAGGAGCGCGGTGGTCACCTCGCCGTTGCCCTCGAACGAGACGTAGCGCAGCGCCTTCGGATCGACGCCGATCTGCTTCGCCAGCGTCGCGGTCTTGGTCCAGTCCTGGCTGCCGACGCTCCCGCCGCCGCCGATCGCGATCTTGGTCGGATCGGCCTTGATCGCGTTCATCAGGTCCTTCAGCGTCTTGTGCGGCGAGTCGGCGCGCACCGAGATGCAGCCGTAGTCGGTGCCGATCGCCGCCACCCAACGGACGTCGTTCTCGGTCCACTTGCCGAACTTGCCCTGCGCGATGTTGAGCAGCGACCCCCCGGAGAACGCGACGATCGCGTTGCCGTCGGTCGGTCGCTGGCCGACCAATGCGTTCATCGCCACCGCGCCGACACCCCCCGGCATGTAGGTGATGCGCATCGGAGACGAGAGCATCTTGGCTTCCTGCATCCCCTGCTGCGCGAGCTTGCAGGTGAGATCGAAACCTCCGCCCGGCTTGGCGCCGGCGATGCATTCCGGCTTGTCGGGCGCGGCCAGCGACGCGGATGCGAAGGCGGCGAGCGCCAACGCGACCAGTGTACGTGCAGTCATTGATCCTCCGGAGCGGCCCGCAGACGGTTGGGGCCGGGTGCGACGGCCACTATAGCACCACGGACGGCGCCGCACGCCCTGCACTGGTGCGGTGGGCCGCGTCCTTTCCAAACCCGGATCGCGACCCCCGGCGGCCGCCCGAACGGCGTTTGACCCCCGCGATCGGTCGCCGGATACTCGTTCGCGCGACGTCGTCACGATGGCGCCATCCGCAGCGAGTCAGGACATGGTCAAGATAAATTTCGGTTGCGGCTGGGAACAGAAGTTTCCCGGCTGGATCAACGTGGACCTCAAGGTCGAGGCGGCCCCCGACGTCATCGCGAACCTGGGACGCGGCCTGCCCTTCGCCTCGGCCTGCGCCGATTTCATCTACACCGAGTCGTTCATCGAGGAGCTCTCGCTCGCCCAGGGCAGGAACTTCCTCCGCGAATGTCGCCGCATCATCAAGCCCGGCGGCGTCCTGCGGCTGCTCACTGCCGACCTCGAGAAGTTCGCCCGCTCCTCCCTGCAGCAGCCGGACTGGCTGGTCGAGACCTGGGACATCACCACCGGCGTGCCGCGCGAGACCAGCGGCGCCTGTGAAGTGGTGAACCTGGCCATGCGCCTGGCCGGGACGTTCTTCTACGACCGGCCGACGTTCCGGCAGATCGCCGGCGAATGCGGCTTTCGCGTCGAGGACGTCGAGTACAAGCGCAGCGAGCACGCCGAGCTGCGCGACCTCGACATCCGCTGGCCCGAGCGCAGCATCAGCATGTACTTCGAGTGCCACCCGCTGCCTTGACCGGCGCCGGCGGGTCCTGATCGGAGCGGACGCCC